>CAZXBZ010000445.1:0-2721 GCA_964639135.1 uncultured Solibacteraceae bacterium
GACGGCGTCCTGTTCGACATCGCAGAAAAGCGCGATCTTTGAACGGACATCCTCTGGCAGAAACCGTTCCGACCGGCAAAGCAGGATATCCGGCTGGATACCGATGGCGCGCAGTTCCTTCACGCTGTGCTGCGTGGGCTTGGTCTTCAGCTCATGGGCGGCCGCGATCCAGGGCACCAGGGTAACATGCACGAAGATGGTGTTCTCCCGGCCCAGTTCGTGACGCAGTTGACGGATCGCTTCAAGAAACGGCAGCGATTCGATATCGCCCACGGTGCCGCCGATTTCGACAATCACGACATCGCTATCCGCCGCCAGGCGGCGAGCCGCCGATTTGATTTCATCCGTGACGTGCGGGATCACCTGCACGGTCTTGCCAAGGTAATCGCCGCGCCGTTCCTTCTGGATGATGGATTCGTAAATGCGCCCGCTCGTGAGGTTATTGAGCCGCGTGAGATGCGCGTGCGTGAACCGTTCGTAGTGGCCCAGGTCGAGGTCGGTCTCCGCGCCATCGTCGGTGACGAAGACTTCTCCATGCTGGAAGGGGCTCATCGTGCCGGGGTCAACATTCAGGTAGGGGTCGAACTTTTGCAGGTTCACCTTCAAGCCCCGGGCTTCGAGCAGGCACCCGATCGACGCCGCCGCGATTCCCTTGCCGAGCGAGGAGACTACTCCGCCGGTCACGAAGATGAATTTCGCCATTCCCTTGTTTTCGCTCAATACTCCCCCTCCACGGTTGAGACCAGGGCTCCCTTGCTGGAAGCCTTACGGCCTGTCAAGAGCCCCCGGCGTGCCCGGGCGTCGCGATCCGAGCCTCCAGCCGGTAACGAATTTCTTCCAAATCTTCTGGTGTATCCACGCAGATGGATTCGTACGATGTCTCCGCCACGGCGATGCGGTGGCCATTCTCGATCGCGCGCAACTGCTCCAGGCACTCGGCCCGTTCGAGCGGCCCCACGCGCATCGAAGAATATTGCAGCAAAAAATCCCGGCGATAGGCGTAAAGGCCAATGTGCTTGAAAATGCCGGCCGGGTTGCCTCTCTGATAGGGTATCGGGTAGCGGGAAAAGTAAATCGCGTCGCCGCGAAGGTCCCGTACCACTTTGACGACATTGGGGTTCTCCACCTCCGCGGCGCTCGTGATGAGCTTCGCGAGCGTGGCCATGCGAACGGACATCCCGGATTCGAGTGCAACGATAACGGCCTCGATTGCGTTGTAATCAATAAGAGGCTCGTCGCCCTGGATGTTGACGACGATTTCGCCAGGAATGCCCGCGGCCACCTCGGCGGCGCGGTCGGTCCCCGATTGATGGCCGGCGTCGGTGATCCGGCATTCCGCGCCAAAGGACTCCGCGGCTCGCGCGATACGCTCATCATCCGTGGCGATTACCAGGCGCGTGAAACGTGAGCAGAGTTGCGCTCGCTCGTACACGTGCTGGACCATGGGCTTACCGGCGATGACAGCAAGAGCTTTTCCAGGGAACCGGGTGGAGGCGTAGCGAGCGGGGATTACCCCCAGAACATCGGCGGGCACGTTCGATCATACCATGAAGAAGCGGCGGCTAAATTCCGGGGACAAAGCATCCGAGCCGGGGGCGCGCGGGAGATTTTTCCTGTCCGCCGCCCGCGTGGCGCGCCTGGCTTTGCCCTTCCTCGTTGGGAGCTCCCTGAGCTGGGGACAGGGCGTTCATCCCGCTGTCCGCCCGGAGCGTCTTCCCCCGCCCGCGGAATCCACCGCCCACGAAACGAACATCCGCGTCGATACCCAGGTGGTACTGATCCCGGTGACGGTGAAGGATCCGTTGAACCGCTCGGTAACCGGCCTCGAAAGCGAGCATTTCAAAATCGTCGAGGCGGATAAGACGCAGGATATTACATATTTCGCCAGCGAAGACGCCCCGCTCTCGGTCGGCCTGGTGTTCGACGCGAGCGGCAGCATGAACAACAAGCTGCAGAAATCTCGCGAGGCGGCCGCGCAGTTTTTCAAGACGGCGGGCGTCGATGACGAATTCTTTCTGATCCAGTTCAACGACCGGCCGGTGCTGGCGCAAGCGTTTACCAATGAACCGGGTGAGATTCAGAACCATCTCACGTTTTCCCAGGCGAAAGGCCGCACGGCGCTGCTTGACGCCATCTATCTGGCGCTAACGGAAATGAAGAAGGCGCGAAACCCGCGGAAGGCGCTGCTGGTGATCTCCGACGGCGCGGACAATTCGAGCCGGTACACCACGAGCGAGATTCGCAACCTGGTGCGCGAGGCGGACGTGCAGATCTATACCATCGGAATCTTCGACACGTATAGTTCCACCCCCGAGGAAATGCGCGGCCCCGGCTTGTTGCGTGAGATCAGCGACCAGACGGGCGGGCGTCCCTTCATCATCACCTCGGTCAACGAACTCCCCGACGTAGCCGCTAAAATCGGTATCGAATTGCGGAATCAGTACGTGCTCGGGTACACTCCGAGCAACACCATGCGCGACGGCAAGTACCGCAAGGTGAAAGTAGAACTCATTCAACCCCGCGGCCTTCCGAAGCTGAAGGCCTACTGGCGGCCTGGTTATTATGCCCCTACCCAATAGACGGGCGGCAAGGATTCCTCTATGAAGTCTCCGCTGCGATTGGCGCTGGTTCTCACGCTCGCCGGATTATTCTGCACTACGCCGAGGGTGGCGGCTCAAGACCCGACATTCCGGACGGATACGCGCCTTGTCGTTCTGCACG
>CAZXBZ010000446.1:0-2720 GCA_964639135.1 uncultured Solibacteraceae bacterium
GAGTGGCCCCGGCGCTATAGCGCGCGATGCCGTCCCGGAGGTGGGCCGTGCGGATGGTGATGCCGGTATTGAGGTCGCCGTTAAGGCTGATCATGCCAATGGCGCCGCCGTACCATTGGCGGGGACTCTTTTCGAGCTGCTCGATGGCGGCCGCGGCCGAGCGCTTGGGCGCCCCGATCATCGTGACGCTCCACATGTGGCTGCAAAAGGCGTCGAGTGCGTCGAAGCCCTCGGCCAGCCTGCCTTCCACGTGATCCACCGTATGAAAGACGCCCGCGTAGGATTCAATCAGACGCCGGCCGATGACGCGCACCGAACCGGGCGTGCAAACGCGGCTCTTATCGTTGCGGTCCACGTCCGTACACATGGTGAGCTCGGATTCTTCCTTGCGCGAAACCAGCAGTTCCCGGATGCTCTCGGCATCCTTGAGCGGGTCTCCCGTGCGCACCGCGGTGCCGGAGATGGGGCAGGTCTCAATGCGAGAACCTTCCGCCCGGACGAACATTTCGGGCGAGGCGCCGATGAGTTGTTCCTCGCCGAACTGGAGAAAGAACTCGTACGGGCTGGGGCTGTGCTTCTGGAGCCGCCGGAACAGTTCGGCGGGGCTTCCGTTGAACGGAGTGGAGTAAGTCCGGCGCAGCACTACCTCGTAATAATCGCCCCGGCGCATTCCTTCGCGGACGGTCTCCACGTTGGCCATGTACTCCTCGGGGCTGTGGTCCGAGACGATCTCCCCTGGAACGAAGCCGGAGCGCGGTTCGAGCGGGGCTCCGTCGCGATCGAGGCCGAGAGTTGAGATGCCTCCCGAATCGAAGTCGTACCGCCAGCGCTCCACCACTTCCTTGCGGCGATCCATGAAGACGATGTCGTCGCAGAAGTACAGGTGAAGATCGTTGTGCGCGCCGCGCGGATGGCGGAGTTCGATCGGGTCGAACTGGAAGAGCAGGTCGTAGCCGAAAGCGCCCACCAGGCCCAGGTGCGGATCTTCACAGACACGGAACTCTTCGATCAGGCGGCGCAGGATGGAGAAGGCCGATGGCTGCTTGCTGCGCTGCTCCTCGGGAAAGATCGCGGGCAGCGGCTTGAGCACTCCGCGGATCACGCCCTCATCGTAACGGACGCCTTCCCAATGCGGATGGTCCTCGAGAACCGGGAAGAGCATCTGGGTGAGCATGCCGCCCCGTAGGTTCAGCGGCCGGAACTCGAGCTCGCGGCCGCGCCCCACGATCTCAAGCGGAGGGCAGGCGGAGGCGATGTCCCACCGGGAATAACGTCCTGGGTACTCGTAGCCGGAGGAGAGGTAGAAGCCGCGGTGGGTTTCCAACTGGCCGAGCAGATCGCCCATCCCCTCGGCAAAGGGAACGGAAGTGAAGCTGCGGGTAACGGTGATGCCGCCCGGGGTGGTGAAGTAACTGCGCTGCATGACGTTCGAAAGAAAGCGGATGAGCCGGGTGGGTAATCGCGAAACCTCGCCGGGCCGGTGGTTCCAGAATAGCATTGGGCGGGATGCGGCCCTCCGGGGCGCATGGATTCGGGGCGGAGCGCCGCGGCGGCTTGGAATGGCCCCGTGCGCCAAAGCGCTGGACGATCTCGCTATTCTTGCCTGGGAGGGGTGTGCGGAAATGCCGAGTGTGAAGCGGCCGCGGGTGCTGGCGGCGGTATATGAAGAGACGGCCGGACTGCTGGCGAAGCGCGAGGTCCCGACCGAGCACATCGACCCCAGCCGGCGGCTTTATCGCGCGGCGGACCTGGAGTACATGGCTCTCAACGCGGCGGGCGTCTTTCCGCGCGCGATGGCCAATCAGGCGCTGGTGGTGCGCGACGCCTCCAGCGATGCCAACCGCTTCTCCGGCATCTCGAAGAATCCGGCCATCGGCGATCGCGGCGCCATCTATTGCGCGGGACAGCAATCGGCCCTGGTCAACGAACTGCTGCACTATACGGCGAACCAGCCGGGCGTGATGATGAGCACTGCCACCAGCATGCCGGTACCGGGCTTTTCGTTCGCGCGGAAGTTCGTGGTGAAGATCCGGCTGATGCATGTGCTCGCGCTCTGCGATCTCTCCCCGCACAATCCAGGCAGCCGCCGGTTTCTCGAAAGGATCTTCAACGCGCCCCGCGTCCAGGCGGCTCTCACGGAGAGCGGCTATCGGCCTCTCTCGATGTGGTTCGAATTGAACGATGGGCAGGATTGTTCCGTGGCGCGGGGAATCGGCCTCGCGGTGGCGCATTGCGGCTGGCTTCACGGGCTTCAGGCTCAAACCGTGCGGCCTTCCGACCGCTCTCCCGAAGAGATGGGGGATAACGTGGTGCTGTTCGGGAACGCGAGCCAGCCAGTCTCTGGGCTGTGGATTGAATGCGCGTACCGCTTCCCGCTCGGCGGCCCTCCGGAAGAGATTCCGGTTCAGTTCTAGCGGGCGCTCGCGGCGGGCTTAGCGCGCGGGCGATTCAAGCAGGGTGAGCCGCCCGTCCGATGCGTCGAACTCGGCTTCGATGCCGATGGGGACGGTGGTTTGATCCGGCACATGGCCGATCATCACTCCCCGCGCGCAGGGCGCCTGGGCGCGCGCCGCGGCATCGCCGAGCACATGTTCGAGGCTGAAGGTGTTGCCGGTATCCTCGGCGTCCGTGAACTTCCCGAAGATGATGCCGGCCGCTCTCTCCAGATGGCCCGAGAGCAGCAGTTGCGTAAGCATGCGGTCCAGGCGATAGGGCTTCTC
>CAZXBZ010000447.1:0-2701 GCA_964639135.1 uncultured Solibacteraceae bacterium
AGTTGAGGGCGTGCTATCCGGGGGATATTCTGCGCGTACTCGAATCGGTCACTAGTTATGAGCACAAACCCTACGTGGTTACGGCGAAGAATATCGACCGCGCCGCCGCCATCTATTTCGCGCGCACGCACGAGGTCACGATTCTCTGACGGTGGCCGCCGAAATCAGGCCCGGGCATTTCGAGTATACTGACAGATGGCGTCTGACGCGGATCTGTAACCGCGCCCGCCGCGGGACACCATGGTCACCCTACTCACGCTTATTCACATCATCGTTTGCCTGTTTCTCATCGTGGTCGTGCTATTGCAAAGCGGCAAGGCGGGCGATATTTCCAGTGCGTTTGGCGGCATGGGCTCCCAGACGGCATTCGGCCCGAGGAGCGGCGCAACCCTGCTGACACGCGCCACCACCATCAGCGCGGTTATCTTTATGGTGACGTCGCTTTCGCTCACGATCCTCAGCGTGCGCACGGGCGCGGGCTCCGGTACGATTCTCGAAAGAGTGTCGGAACCGGCAGCCAAGGAACAACCGGCGCCGGCCAACCCGCAACAGGCGCAACCGCAATTCGGCCCCTCCGACGCGGGCTCGCCAGCAAGTGGCGATACGGCGGCTCCCGCTCCCGCGCCGGAGAACTAGCTCCCGCCCTCACGGGCCGCGGCAAGCGCCCATGGCTCTGCTCTTATGGGGCCATTCGTGTGGACGCTCCATCGCCTTGCGTGGTACCCTGACAGCTTGGTTCCCTGCTTCTCAATGGAGGTGGGGCGCGCGAAACCTGGCGCGCGCCGCTGGAGCCTGCCCGCACTCGCCGGCAGCGCCCGGCTTCCCGAGCGAAAGCGCTCCAAGCCATTCCCAAGTAGCGTGAAAGTGCCGTATGGACCAGATTCTTGAACAGCTACGTGGATTGTTCATCAGCTCAATCCCGAGCGTTATCCTGCTGATTCTTCTGTACTTTTTCCTGAAGCGAGTTTTATTTGACCCGTTGGAGAAGATCCTTGCGGAGCGTTACAGCATAACCGAAGGCCGGGAGAACGACGCGCGGGAAGCGATACGGGCCGCGGAACAGAAGACCGAAGAATACACGCGCGCGCTCCACGCCGCGAAGGCGGAAATCTACGCCCAGCAGGAAGTCCTTCGTAAGGAGCTCGAAGCCGAGCGGGAAGATGCGATTGCCGCTGCGGCGGAACGCTCGGCCCTGTTGCTCGCGGAAGGCCGCAAGGCGGTAGCCGCCGAGGCCCAGGCGTCCGAAGCGCGAATGCTCCAGGAAGCGGGATCGCTCGCCCTTCTGGTGAAGAACAAGGTGCTCTTCCAGGAGGCCGCATGAGGCGCTTATCCGGCCTCGTCCTCATTTTGATGCTGGCGGTTGGCGCCAGCTTCGCTCAGCAGACGCACGACGCGGCCGGCGCCGAGACTTCAGCTGCCCGCCCGGCCGGTGAGCATGCCGATGGGGATCACGGCGGGGCCCTGGGCGGCGAAAACGTCACACTGTGGAAAACAACGAATTTCGTTCTCTTCGTCGGGCTAATCGTTTACCTCCTTTGGGGGAAGGCCGGGCCATTTTTCGCGGAAAACCGTAAGGCGATCACCAGGCAGATTTCGCAAGCCGCGACGAAGGCTGAAGAGGCCCAGACGCGGTTGAGCGCTATCGAACGCAAGCTGGCGGGCCTCGACAAGGAAATCGAGGGAATCCGCGAGCACGCGGCCAGCGAGATGGCGCGAGACCGGGAACGGATCGAGCAGGAAACGGCGGCCGCCATCCAGCGGCTGCGGGAACGCGCGGAATCCGAGATCCATTCCGCGACGATGCAGGCACGGGCCCGCCTCCGCCGGCAGGCGGCGGTTTCGGCGCTCGAGATCGCGGAACGCATGGTGAAGACCGAGGCCGCGACGCCCGAGATGCAGAGCCAGCTTTTGGCCCATGCGCTGGAACGGCTCTCCCACGCGGACAAGGCAACGCAAAACTAAGGAGCGGACCCCACAGGAACGAAACCTCATGGCTAGCGCCCTATCGACCAAATACGCACAGGCGATCCTTGATCTGCTGCCCGATGCCACCGAGCCGCAACTTGACGCGGTGCGTGCCGAGATCGGCCGCTTTGTGGCGGTCTACCAGTCATCCGAGGAATTGCGCTCCTCGCTCTCGTCGCCGGCCGTTCCAGTTGCGACGCGCCGGAACGTCGTGTTGGCGATCGTGCGGCGTCTCGAACTTGGCGATCTGGTGCGGCGTTTTCTGCTCGTTGTGGTGGATCACCGGCGGATGCCTCTCATTAGCGAGATTGAAACGAGTTTCGAAGAGGGGATGAATACCCGCCTCGGGCGCGTGATCGCCGACGTAAGCGTAGCCGCCGCGGTCTCCGGCGGCCAGCGTGAAGCCATCCAGGCCCGGCTCTCCGCCGCCACGGGCAAGCAGGTGCGCGCCCGCTTCAAGATTCAGGAAGAATTGCTCGGCGGGTTCCGCGCCCAGATCGGCTCCAAGGTGTTCGACGCCTCCGTGAGGGGCCAGTTCGAGGCGCTGCGCCACACGTTGGGGGTCGTTAATTAGATCCGGCGGGTGCGCGTGTGGCGGAACCCGGGCGCGATGCGACGTGAGATTTGAACGGCTTGCGGACCGCTTATGCGGCCCCGGCCGGCCAGTGAGAAGGTTGATTCTATGGCACAGGTACAGGCTGACGAGATCGTCAAGATTCTGCGGGATCAGATCCAG
>CAZXBZ010000448.1:0-2658 GCA_964639135.1 uncultured Solibacteraceae bacterium
GCGTCGCGCAACGGCGCGCGCAAACACCCGCCGAGGCCCGCGCGTAATGCGTGCCCTGGATGTCGTCATCGTTGGCGGGGGGATGATCACGCACGATCAGCTCCTCCCGTCCCTGTACCAGCTTCAAATCGAGGGAGCCGTCGGGGAAATTCACGTCGTTGCCCAGCATGGGCGCACCTTGCGGGCACTTGCCGGCGCGGAAACCATCCGCCGCGCTTTTCCCAAGTCTCTTTTTCGCGCCTGGCCTTCTCTCGACGCGGATCCCGACGCAAAACATCCGCGTCTGTACGAAGAGGTTTTCCGCTCCCTCAAGCCCGGCGGCATCGCGGTAATCGCGCTTCCCGACCAGCTCCATTTCGAATCCGTTATGGCGGCGCTCGCGAGCGATTTGCACGTGATCTGTGTAAAGCCCCTTGTATTGCTCCACGAGCAGGCAGTTATTATTGAGCGCGAGGCCAAAGCCCGCGGGCTCTTTGTAGGCGTCGAATACCATAAGCGCTTCGATGACCGCAGCCTGATCGCCCGCCGCCGATTTCGCGATGGCGCCTTTGGCGAACTGCGGCTGGGCACGGCGAATCTGATGGAGAAATGGTATTATCGCCATTCGAAATTCCAGAACTGGTTCACCGCCGAGCACACCGACGCTTTCACCTACATCGGCTGCCACTATGTTGACTTGGTTCACTTCATCACCGGACTCCTGCCCTCGGCCGTCAGCGTTTACGGCATCAAGGATAAGTTCCCCAACGGCGTCGAGGGCTATCTTTGGACCGATGCCCGCGTGCTGTGGCAAAACGGCGCCTGCCTGAACGTACAGAATTCCCTCAGCTTTCCGGATGCGGCGCCCGGCTCCAATACGCAGGAACTCAATCTTTATTTCGGAGACACCGCGCGAGACCGCGGGGCCTATCTGGCTCACGACGACCAATACCGCGGCATGAGCTACGCCTACCTCGATGCGCCGTCGAAGCCTGGCTCCACTCAATATCACGAGCCGAGCACGGAGTATTTTCAGTACCTTGATATCGGCGGCGAATCGCTTCTTCCGGTTGGCTACGGCTTTCGCTCCGCCGCGCATCTCGTTGACGCCTGCCGGCAGGTGGAACACCTGGCCGATCCTTCCGATCGCGCGAAGAGCCTGCCCGCGCGCGCCGCTCTGTTGCGCGAGATCGACGCGAAGGGAATCCTCGCTACCCCGGCGAACAGCGCTTTCAATGAACTCGTCGTTGAAGCGGGCAGACAGTCGCTGGCCCTCGGCGGAAGACTGGTCGATATCGTTTACGGCGAACAACCTCACGTCAAACCAGCCGCGTAGGTATTGGCGCCGAATTCGCGGGCGCGCTCATCCCAGGCGCGCCCGTATCTCCCGCCTTCTCCATTTCCTTCCCGGCGGCCGCCCGGCCATTCAAGATAGAATGACCAAAGGCCGCGTCGCCCGCCATCGTCATGACCGAACGCCGTTCTGGACCAGCCAACCCGGAGCTGAACCTCGAACTCGCCTCCAATCTGGAAAGCGTGGATTTCGCCGAGGAGAAGACTCTGGAAATTGCCGCTCAATGCGGCGTCCCGGAAGACGAGCTCCACCGCGTGGGCATTTCCGTCCGGGAAGCGATGGTGAACGCGGTGGTCCACGGCAATCGCTACAACCGCAACAAGAAGGTTTATTTTCACGTCCACGCCAATTCACATTCCGTCGCCATCACGATAGGCGACGAAGGCAAGGGCTTCAACCCGGATGTGGTGCCGGATCCGAATAAGGAAGAGAATGTCCTGTGCCAGTCCGGCCGTGGTATCATGCTCATCCGTGCCTTCATGGACGCCTACGAAGTCATGCCCCGCCCCGGCGGAGGCACTCAGATCCGAATGTTGAAGCTCCTGCCGGGGAAAACACCCGCCGGCTGACTCACGGTGTCGCATCCGGCGTTCCGGCACCGTCCCGGGCTATCCGGAACGGAAGGCTGTATTCCAGTAAGATCGGAGAGACCCATTAAATTCAGGGGGAAGGGATATGAGTGTTACCGTGACAACCCGGCGCGTCGGCGACGTTTCCGTACTTGACGTTTCGGGCCGCATCACGCTCGGAGAAAGCTCCAGCATCCTCCGGGAATCTCTCCGCGAGTGCGCCGGCGCCAGACACCCCAGCGTCCTGCTGAATCTCGAGGAAGTGAACTATATCGATAGCTCCGGCATCGGTGAACTCGTCTCGGGCTATACAAATATCCGTGACGCCGGTGGGCAGTTGAAACTCCTGAACCTCACGAAGCGCGTAAAAGATCTGCTCCAGATCACCAAGCTCTACACCGTCTTCGAAGTCTTCGACGATGAAGCAGCCGCCATCCAAAGCTTCAAGTAGAGCCCCGGCCAGAGCGCTCCGATGAGCACGGCCGCGCCGATTGCTCCTCACGGCGAGTTTCATCCATGCGCGTTTTACCATTGACACGCCCTCGGCCCGTCACATAGCCTTACCCACAGCCTCTTATGTTCCACATCGGCTTAACGAGACAATCACTCGGCTTCTGGATCGGTCTTCTTCTCTTTGTCCTTTTCCTCGTTTTGCCTCCACCCGAGGGGCTCTCCCCCGCCGGAATGCGCATGGCCGCCGTCGCGCTCCTGATGGCCGTCTGGTGGCTTAGCGAAGCCACTCACATCGCCGTCACC
>CAZXBZ010000449.1:0-2642 GCA_964639135.1 uncultured Solibacteraceae bacterium
GCCTCACCCCGCCCCCTCGTCTCGCGCGCCTTGATGCGGGCCGGTAAGGCGGAACGCCTGGTGGAATGGTTGTGTTACTGGTGCGCAAACTCAGGGAGGGAAATATCCTCCATGCGGTAAGTTTCGCGTACGAGGCGATACGCCATGGCCTCGATCATCTCCGCGGCTTCGTCCTTGTCCACGATGTGGCGCGATACCAGATCCGCGAGGAAGTTCGCGTCCACGCGGCGTGAAAGGTCGTGCCTGGCCGGAATCGAGGGGAAGGCGCGCGTATCGTCGTTGAAACCGGCGGTGTTGTAGATGCCCGCGGTCTCCGTGGTGGCGTAGCGATATCTCGTCATGCCTTCAATGGAATCGAAGAACCACCAGGCCGGGCCAAGGCGCAGCGCCGGATAGTGCCCGGCGAGGGGCGCGAGCTCCCGTGAATAGGTGGATTCATCAAGCGTAAATATCACTAGCCGGAAATCCGGGTGATTGCCGAATTTGTTGAGCAGGGGCTGCAGGTTGCGAGTGTATTCCGTGGCCACGGGAATGTCGCAGCCCTTGTCCGCGCCGTAGGCATCGAAGATTTGCGCGTTATGATTGCGAAGCGAGCCGGGGTGGACCTGCATCACCAATCCGTCTTCCACGCTCATGCGGGCAAACTCCATCAGCATGTGGCCGGAAAACCGAATGGCGTCGTCCTCGGTCACTTCGCCGGCGAGCGCGCGGTTAAAGATGTCGGAACGTTCGGCGGAGCTCAATTCGCCCGTGTACATGCTGTAAACGCCGTGGTCCGTCGCGCGGGCTCCCATTTCACGGAAGAAGGCGCGGCGCTGTTCCAGGGCGGCGATATAGCCGCTATAGGTATGCGTGTCCTTGCCGGTGAGTTCGGCCAGGCGCGCCAGTTCATGGATCCACGCGGGGCTGAGAATCTGAACGCAGGCGTCGGGGCGGAATGTGGGCAGCACGGTGCCCCGCCAGCCCGAGGCGCGCAGCCGGGCGTGATGCGCAAGCGTATCCGTCGCGGCGTCCGTGGTGCAGAGCGCCTCGATGCGGAACCGTTCGAACAGAGCGCGCGGACGAAACTCGGGCTTTGCGAGACAGGCCTCGATCTGGTCGTAGACCGCCATGGCGTTGCCGCTGTGAAGGGTCTCATCCACGCCAAACACTTCGGCAAACTCGTGCTTCAACCAGCAGCCGGTCGGGGTGCCGCGGAACAGGTGGAAGTGGTCCGCGAAAAGCCGCCAGATGGCGCGCGGATCGCGCTCCACCGGGCCGCCGTCCGCCCGCGGGATGCCCAGTCTTTCGAGCGGTACGCCCCGCGAATAGAGCATGCGAAAAATATAGTGATCCGGAATGACGATGAGGCTCGATGGGTCCGGGAAGCGCGGGTTCTCGGCCAGCAGCCTGGGGTCGACGTGGCCGTGAGGGCAAACCAGCGGCAGACCGGCCACTCGCTGGTAAAGCTCGCGGGCAATCTCCCGGCGGACCGGGTTGGCGTCGAAATATCGATCCGGGTGAAGCATGCAATCTCCTTCGCGCCCGCCGCTGGCCGCCGCTTATAGGCGGTGTGGTTCGCGGCGACAGGCGCGTCATCCAATTGGCGGATTCCCTTTCACCGTACAACAATCCAGTTCGATTCACGCCCCGGCCGCGATCCGGCGCGGCCCGCGAGTAATCTCGCCGGCGGCGGGCATGCGCGTTCCGGATACAATGAACTACGCGGTTTGAACCGTTAACTGCGCGGTGTGAACCGTGGCGGCAGGTATCGAAGAGGGGGCTCTCATGACGCAGCTTGGTTTTCTCGGCCTTGGAATTATGGGCTATCCGATGGCGCGGAACCTGTTGGAGAAGGGGAACACGGTAGCGGTATGGTCTCACACGGCGTCGAAGGCGGAGCGGCTGGCTGGGCAAAACGGCGCTGTTGCCTGCGCCACGCCGAAGGAGGTCGCGGAAAAGGCGGAAATCGTCTTTCTCTGCGTGGGCGATACCGAAATGTCGCGGAACGTCATTCTGGGGGAAGCCGGATTGATCCATGGCGCGAAGCCGGGCTCGATCATCGTGGATACCTCGACGATCGCGCCGGTGGCGAGCATTGAGATGACGGCAAGGCTTCAGGAGGCCGGAATTCATTTTCTGGGCGCCCCGGTGACCGGATCAAAGGCCGGAGCGGAAGGCGGAACCCTGACTTTCATGGCGGGCGGTGACGAAGCGGTCTATCACCGGGTGAAGCCGTACATGGAACAGATGGGTACGCGGTTTTATTATTGCGGAGGGCCGGGCGCCGGGCTGCACGCCAAGCTTTCCCAGAACCTGATTCTCTCCAACCTGCTGGGAGCATTCAACGAGGGGCTGGTTTTGGCGGCCAAGGCGGGCGTCGATCCGGAGTTGCTGCTCGATATCCTTAACAACAGCGCCGCGCGCAGCGGATTTGTGAGCGCCAAGGCTCCGGCGGTCTTCGCACGGAACTTCGAAACGAATTTTTCCATAAAGTGGATGCACAAAGACGTCGGGCTCATGCTCGATTCGGCGAATCGCCAGGATGTGCCCGTACCCCTCACCGGCCTTACTTATCAGTTGCTAAAGGCCGCGGTTGCGGAGGGTTATGGCGAAGAGGACATCTGTGCAAGCATCAAGGTGCTGGAGCGGCTGGCGGGAGT
>CAZXBZ010000450.1:0-2635 GCA_964639135.1 uncultured Solibacteraceae bacterium
CAGTGGAAAGACCAGCGCCACCGCGTGGATAGCTCAAGCGAGCAGATCATGGAGCAGCTCGAGAAATACACACACGTCGGCTCCAGTTTCCTTCCCGCGGAAAAGACCATCGCCGCTTGCTTCTCCGCGTTTCGCCGCGGCTTTGACCAGCGGCTCGGAGGCTTTGGCGGAGCGCCCAAGTTCCCGCGCCCCAGCGTCTTTGACTTTCTATTGCGCTACCACAAGCTTTACGGGGAACCGGAAGCGCTGGAAATGGTGGAGCGGACTCTCGAGGAAATGGCTAAGGGCGGAATGAACGACCAGTTAGGCGGCGGCTTCCACCGCTACTCCGTGGATGAGCGCTGGTTCGTGCCGCATTTCGAGAAAATGCTTTACGACCAGGCGCAACTCGCCACGGCCTACCTGGAGTGCTACCAGGTGACGGGCCGCGAGGATTTCGCCGATGAAGCGCGCCGCATCTTCCGTTACGTGCAGCGCGATATGACCGCGCATTCCGGCGCGTTCTATTCCGCCGAGGACGCCGATAGCGTCATCGATCCGGTAAACCCGTACGAAAAGGGCGAAGGGGCCTTCTACATCTACTCTTACGAGACGGAGCTCGTGCCGTTACTGGGCGAGGAACTCGCCGGCCTTTTCGCCTTCCGCTACGGCGCGAGCCCGCACGGTAACGTTCACGACGACCCTCACGGAGAATTCACCGGCCGCAACATTCTGTTCCGCGCCCACACGGTGGAAGAGACCGCCGGGAGATTCGAGAAACCCGTGGATGATGTGCGCGAGGCGCTCGCCCGGGCGGAAGCCGTGGTGCTCAATTTCCGGAACCGCAGGGTCCGCCCTCATCTCGACGACAAGGTGCTGGCCTCCTGGAATGGCCTTATGATTTCGGCTTTCGCCTTGGGAGCCAGGGTGCTTGATGACCGTTCGCTGCTCGCCGCGGCGCAACAGGCCATGGCCGCGGTCATCACCAGACTCTATTTGCCGGCGGAGCGCAAGCTCCTGCGGCGGATGCGCGGCGAGGAGGCCGCGATCGACGGCTTTCTCGACGATTACGCCTGTGTCGCTCAGGCGCTGCTCGATCTTTACGAAGCGGATTTCAACCCGTCTCATCTCGTGGTGGCGCTCCACCTCACCGAACGTATGCGTGAACTCTTCGAGGATACGGAGAGCGGCGCTTTCTTCACCGCCCAGGCCGGCGACGACGCGATGATCCTGAGGATGAAAGAGGATTACGACGGCGCCGAGCCGAGCGGCAACTCCATCGCCGTGCTCAACCTGCTGCGGCTGGCCGCGATTACGGGCCGTGACGATTTGAAGCAATCGGCCGAACGCGCGCTCAAGAGCTTCGGCCAGAAACTCTCGGACCAGCCTTCCGCCCTTCCGCGGATGATGACGGCCTGGCTGTTCCTGCGCGCCACTCCGAAGCAGGTGGTGATCGCGGGAGAAGCCGCCAGCGAAGCCACGCGGGCGCTGCTCTCGGCCGCGCGGCGAGTCTTCGCGCCGAACCGTATCCTGCTGTGGAAAGATAGCCGCTCACGGGAAACTCTCCATTCCATCGCTCCGGCGATTGAACCCATGGAGAGCGTGGATGGCGCGCCGGCCGCGTACGTGTGCGAGAATTTCGTTTGCCAGTTACCGGCCACTTCGGTGGAACAATTACTGCCGCTCTTATAAGCGCCCGCGCCGCCTTTGCCCCCTGGCGCGCGGCAGACACTCTCTAACCGGGGCAGATTTAGGAGAAAGCAATGGAACGCATAGACGCCGTAACCCTCAAGGGCAAGCCGCTCACGGTACTTGGAGCGGAATTGAAAGTGGGCGAAAAAGCCCCCGATTTTGAGCTGACCGACCAGACCTTATCGACGGTCACCCTGGCCGATACCACCGGACGCCCGCGTCTGTTCAGCGTAGTGCCCTCGCTCGACACCCCGGTTTGTGACGCCCAGACCAAACGCTTCAGCGATGCGGCCGAAAAGTATCCAGGGGTCGATTTCTACACCATCAGCATGGATCTGCCATTCGCCCAGAAGCGATGGTGCGTCAATTTCGGTGTGGAAAATCTCAAAATGTTAAGCGACCACCGCACGGGTTCCTTCGGTTTGGCGTACGGCACCCTGATCAAGGAGCAGCGGATAGAATCTCGCGCGATCTTCATCCTCGATAAAGATGACACCCTGCTCTACGTCGAATACGCCCAGGAATTGGCGATGGCGGCAAATTTTAACCAGGCCATGGAAACCGTGGAAAAGCTCGCCGCCGAATCGTAGCCGCCCGCTTGACCTTCAGCGCCGTTTGCGACAAGATTTGTTTTCGCTCAATTAGCCTCAACGAGTGAACGACCCCGGAGCTTTGCCGGGGTCGTATTGTTTTCGATGGACTCAAGCGCGGCTATCGCCGCCGGGGCGCGCCCAATTTCGGTTTCAAGAGCGCCGCGATCGCGGAAGAAGGAGGGCGTGGACGAAAAAAAACCCTCTGCTGCAATTAGTAAAGGTGTTTTGCCCGGAACGGCGTGAAATCCTTTTACCGGATCCCGCAAGCACGATGTCTACGCGAGACCGTTCCGGAACCATCCACCAACTGCACCAGAGGGCAGGTCAAAAGACAAGTTTCGTCAATTCACTATCGAATCCTAGCACGCCGG
>CAZXBZ010000451.1:0-2602 GCA_964639135.1 uncultured Solibacteraceae bacterium
GCCCCGCGAGGGCGAAAGTGCTCGCGGGAAAGGGCCTGCAAACCGTGGAAGATCTGCTCTTCTACATGCCCTTCCGCTACGAGGACCGCTCAAACCTGAAGCCGATCCGCGAGCTTGCTCCAGGCGAGATGGCCACCGTCATCGGCCGCGTGCTTACGATCCACACCAAAACGCTGCGGCGCGGTTCGAAGCTTGTGGAGGTATCGGTCGCCGACGAGAGCGGTGGCTCGTTCACCGCGAAGTGGTTCCACGGCGGCTGGGTGGCGGAGGCCTTCCGGCCGGGCATGCTGGTGGCGCTCTACGGGAAAGTGGAGGTGGAAAGCTATTCACGGACGCTCGCGATGGTGCATCCGGATCACGAGGTGATCGACGAAGACCCGGTCCACGCGGACGCCGCGCTGCACACGGGGCGCATCGTACCTGTTTATACCGCCATCGGCAAGGTAAGCACCCGTCTGCTGCGGAAATACGTGTACTCGGTGATTGAACAGCTTCCGCCCATGCGGGACGCATTGCCCAAAAGCGTGTGGGAGCCATTGAAGCTGCCCTCGTTCTGGGACGCTCTGCGCGAGAGCCACTTTCCTGGCTCCGGCGCCGACGTACGGGCACTGAACCGCTTTCGGAGCCCGGCGCAATACCGCCTGATCTTCGAGGAGTTCTTCTGGCTGGAATGCGGCCTGATTCTGAAGCGCCGCCGCGCGCGCCGTGAGCCGGGAATCTCGTTCCAATTGAGCAATCGCGTGCGCGAGCAGATCAAGCGGATGCTGCCGTTCCCGCCCACCGGGGCGCAGAAACGGGTACTCGGCGAGATCGCCGCCGACATGAAGGAACCGGCTCCGATGCTCCGGATGCTGCAGGGAGACGTGGGCAGCGGCAAGACGCTCGTGGCGGCCGAGGCGGCGATCATCGCGATGGAAAACCGCTATCAGGTGGCGATTCTCGCGCCCACCGAGATTCTGGCGTCCCAGCACTACCTGTATTTCAAGCATCTGCTCGAGCCCCTCGGCTACGAAGTGATGCTGCTGACGGGCAGCGGCTCCGCGAAGGAGAAGAAGCAGAAAAAGCTCGCGATCGACAGCGGCCTGGCGCGCGTGGTGGTGGGGACGCACGCCATTCTGCGGGAAGACGTCGCGTTCGAGCGGCTGGGCCTGGCGATCATCGACGAGCAGCACCGCTTTGGAGTTCTGCAACGCCAGGAGTTGATGCGCAAGGGGGTAACTCCCGACGTCCTGGTGATGACCGCGACGCCGATTCCGCGGACGCTGGCGCTCACGCTGTACGGAGACCTCGAACTCTCGATTATCGACGAGATGCCCGCTGGGCGTAAGCCAATTCTTACAACGATGACCCAGGCGTCGAATATCGAGCAAGTGTGGAGTTTTGTGCGGGAACAGGTGGATGCCGGTCGTCAGGCTTACGTGGTGTACCCGATGGTTGAGGAGAGCGAAACCGCCGCCACGCGGAAAGCGGCCGAACAGATGGCGGAGCACCTTCAGAGCGATGTCTTTCCGGATCTGACGGTAGGCTTGCTGCACGGCAAAATGAAGGGAAGTGAAAAAGAGGAGGCCATGCAGCGCTTCAAGCGCGGCGAAACACATATTCTGGTGGCCACCACCGTGATCGAAGTCGGAGTGGACGTGCCGAACGCCACGGTCATGGTGGTTGAGCACGCGGAACGCTTCGGCCTCTCTCAGCTCCATCAGTTGCGTGGCCGCGTGGGACGCGGCTCGGAGCAAAGCTACTGCATCCTGGTGCCGTCGAGGATGGGACCCGAAGCCGAAATGCGGCTTCGCACGATGGTGGAAACCACCGACGGGTTCCAGATCGCGGAAATGGACCTGCGGTTGCGAGGCCCCGGAGAGTTGTTCGGCACCAGGCAATCCGGACTGCCCGCCTTTCGCTTTGCGGATCTCGTCAGAGACCACGACATCCTGGAGCACGCGCGCGGCGAAGCGATTGCGTTCGTCGCCCGTCACGACGGGAAGGCGGAATTGAAGGAAGCGGGGGAATATATCCGCGAGCATTGGCAGCGCCGGTACGGACTGGTATTGGTCGCCTGAGGGCAGGGAAGAGCGAATGCGCATCATCGCCGGAGAATTCAGAAGCAGGAGGCTCAGGAGCATCCCCGGGCTGGCCACCAGGCCGACGCCGGACCGGCTGAGGGAATCGCTCTTCAGCGTAATCCAGCCCGAGATCGAGGGCTCAGTGTTTGCCGATCTCTACGCGGGCACCGGAGCTGTGGGGCTTGAGGCCCTCAGCCGGGGCGCGTCGAGCGTGATCTTCGTGGAACGCGGTGTGGCGGCGGCGAGGGTTCTGCGTGAAAATATCGCAAGTCTCGGCGTCGAGGCGCGGACGCGGGTGCTCCTGATGCCCGCCTCCCGGGCAATCGCCCAGCTCGACGCCGGAGTTGTTTTTCTCGACCCGCCTTACAACCTTCAAAACGAATACGATACCTGCCTGGAAAAGCTCGGGGCAAAAGCGCCGCCGCTGGTTCTGGCGCAGCATGACGCTCGCCGCAAACTCCCTGAATATTGCGGAGGGATGGAGCGCATCCGCGCCATCCGGCAGGGAGACAATGTGGTGACGTTCTATCGCGTTCGGG
>CAZXBZ010000452.1:0-2595 GCA_964639135.1 uncultured Solibacteraceae bacterium
CCGGGAATGCGTCGCGGAGGCCCGAACGGCGGCGGTCCGATGGCGGGCCGGCAAGGGCAACGGGCGCGGAACCGGCAGCTCCGGATCATTGACCAGCTCTCGAGGATGAGCCCCGGGGAGCGTGAGAAATTACTGAATACGCTGCCCCCGCGGCGGCGGCGCATGGTGGAGGAAACCTTGAAGCGATTCGAGGAGATGCCGCCGGAGCGGCGCGCGGCCTTGCTGGAGCGCCTCGATCGTTTTGATGCCATGGAGCCGGAGCGGCGGACTCGCTTCCGCGAACTGTTGCGCCGGATGGAGCGCATGCCGGAGGCGCGGCGCGGCGCCCTGCGGATGGAATTTCGCCGCATTCAGGACATGCCGGAAGGCGAACGCCAGGGCTATATGGCGTCGGACGCTTTTCGCGAAAAACTCAGCGAGCCGGAACGCCGCCTGATGCTGGAACTGGTGGAGACGGCGCCCGAGCCTTGACGCACCGGCATGGGGTTTAGCGTCTTCCCATGCCCGTTCGCGCCCGCTGCCGGCCCCTCGCCCGCGTATCCGTGCCCAAGGCCCGCTTCTTTTTCCAGGATCCCGATCCGAAGCAGAGAATTTTCTCCGGTTCCGATGATAGGATCTAGGGAGCCATGAAAATAGGTATCGTTGGACTCGGCTTCATGGGAAGCACCCATCTGAAGGCCATCAAGAAATTGGAGGCATCCGGACCCCATCCGGTGCGGCTGGTGGCGGTCTCCGACGCGCGGCCGGAATTGCTGGCGGGAGACCTGTCGGGCATCCAGGGAAATATCGGGGGGCCGGGCGAAAAGTACGACTTTTCGTCGATCGGCCAGTACGCCGATTGGCGGGATCTGCTGAAAGATCCGAACGTGGAGGTGGTGGATTTCTGCACCCCCACTTTTATGCACGTCGAGAACACCGTGGAGGCGCTCCAGGCGGGCAAGCACGTGCTGGTGGAAAAGCCGATGGCGATCTCCTCCGCGGACACCGATACGATGCTGGCCGCGGCGAAGGCCAGCGGAAAAACCCTCATGGTGGCGCAGGTGCTCCGCTTTGTGCCGGCTTACCGTAAACTGCGGGAGGCTATTCTCTCGGGTGACGTGGGCAAGCCGATTCAGGCGACATTTCGCCGGCGCTGCGCCGCGCCCTTCTGGAGTTCCTGGCTGAGCGATCCCAAGCGCAGCGGCGGCGCAATTATCGATCTTCTCATCCACGACATCGATTTTGTCATCCACACATTCGGCGAGCCGGAGAGTGTTTCGGCGGTGGGGAAGGAAGACCTGTCTCGCGGCATCGATATCATCACGGCAACTCTCCACTATGCGGATAACCTGAACGTGATTGTTCAGGGCGGATGGTATCACCCGAAGGCATTCCCCTTTTCCATGGAATACAACGTGGTCTGTGAAGGGGCCACTTTCGAGTTCAGCCCATCGGTGCCGGAACCTGCCCAGTACCTTGAGGATGGCAGCCAGAAACCGCTGCCGCTCCCCGATGAGGATGGTTACGAGGCGGAACTGGCCTACTTTGTGGAATGTATCGCCACGGGGAAAGCGCCTGAATTCTGTCCGCCCGAAGGGTCGGCGGCGGGCGTGAAATTAGCCAACAAATTGAAGGAAGCACGCGAACGAAACGGAGAACGCTTGTCATGAGAGCAGTACGCGAAATGGAATTGGGAGCGATGTTCTGGGCAACCACCACGCCGGCGGAGACCCTCAAAGCCATCAAGGCGGCGGGTGTCACCTGCGGCCAGCTAGGGCTCGAAGGCAATATCGAACTCACCGATGAACTCGCCGCCGGATGGAAGGCCGCGCTGGAAGCGGAAGATTTCCCCATAATTACGTGTTTTGCCGCATATAACGGGGAAGACTACGCGGATATCCCGACCGTCGTGGATACCGTGGGCTTCATTCCGCCGCGCTTCCGGGAAGAACGCATGGCGAGAACCCGCGCGGTGAGCGATTTCGCCGCGAAACTCGGCGTCGGAGCCATCGGCCTGCACATTGGCTGTGTGCCGGAAGACGACACCGATCCGAATTATCTGGCGGTCCTGGGCATGGTGCGCGAAATTGCCGACCACGCCGCCGCCCACGGGCAGATTTTTGCCCTCGAGACCGGGCAGGAACCCGCCGTGGAGCTGCGCGATTTTCTTGCCGATGTGAAACGCCCGAATGTGCGGATCAACTTCGACCCCGCCAACATGATCCTCTACGGCTCGGGAGACCCGATCGAGGCGCTCGACGTGCTTGGAGATCTCGTCATCAGCGTCCACGCGAAGGACGGACTTTGGCCGGCGGGCGGCGAGGGCAGCCTTGGAGTGGAGAAAGTGCTGGGCACGGGCGACGTGGGGATGCGGCGTTTCGTCACCAAGCTGCGGGAGATCGGCTACCGCGGGCCGCTTTGCATCGAGCGCGAGGGCGTTGCCTGGGAACAGAAGCTCCTGGATATTGCCGCGGGTGTGGCGGAATTGAAGAACGCGCTCGCGTAAAGCGCTACCTTCCGCTAATTGCAAACGCCAAACGGCCGCCCTCGAGGGCGGCCGTCTCATGTTTGGCTATCCTGTGGCGGAAAAGATAGCGGATTTCAGGGCGAACTGAA
>CAZXBZ010000453.1:0-2572 GCA_964639135.1 uncultured Solibacteraceae bacterium
CATGGACTCATTTCCTCGCACTCACCGCGATGGTCGCTTTCGCCGCGGCATCTTCATTGCCGGCGGCGGAGACCGGAACCGCGTTTTCCCACAACGTCTTTTTCACCCTGAAGGATAAATCGCCCGCGGCGCAAGAACAGCTCGTGGCCGCCTGCCATAAATACCTCAAGGAGCAGCAGGGCGTGGTGTACTTCGCGGCGGGAACGCGGGCCGGGGAATCGCGGCGCGACGTCAACGACCGCGATTTCGAGGTGTCGCTGCACATTGTCTTCAAGACGTCCGAAGACCAGACGCTCTATCAGAAGGATGCCCGGCACCAGAAGTTCATCGAGGAGAATTCCGCGAACTGGGAGCGCGTCAGGGTGTTCGATAGCCACGTCCGCTAACGGAGCGATGGCCGGGTCTCAGCGGCTGAAGTCCGTTACCCGCGAGCCGCCGCGGCGAATCGTGGTTTGCTTTCCTGACGCTCGTGGCTCTGGTTCTCGAAGTCTATTCCGCGCGATGGAGCGCGAGATCGCGTCGCTCATCTCATTTGGTGAAGGCTTCGGTGACGGGCCGTCCTCGCCACGCCGCCGGCGGATCGAGGCCGAGTATGTAAGCCGCTGTCGCCGCCGTATCGTAGGTCAGCACCTGCGATTCGATCCGTTTTCCGCGTGCAACGCCCGGCCCTGAAATGATCCACGGGATCTCGAGTTGGCGCAAAACGGGTTTGCCGTGGCCCTTGCCGGTCCCGCCATGGTCGGCTGTTATCAGGATGATGGTGCGATCAGAAATACCCGCCTCGCGGAGGGCGTCGACGATTTTCCCCACCAGCGCATCCGCTTCTTCGATCGCGGTGAAATACTGAGGACTTTCGTGCCCGAACTCGTGCCCCGCGTGGTCCACGTGATCCAACTGCACGAAAACGAGATTGGGTTTTGACTCCAGAATCACCGTGGCGGCACGTTCGGCCGTATCCGCGGCGCTCTTGCCGATATACACCTCGTCAACGGCCTTGCCCTCGATCAGGCGCGGAAAGTCGTTCCACTCGGTGAAGAAGGCCATCCTGGATGCGGGGCGTTGCGCGCGGAGCACGCCGAAAATGGTCGGGAAGATGCCCTCCGGGCCAGTGGCGGCGGCCGGAATATCGAAGTTGTCCCGCTTCCAGGAATTGGAGGTAATGCCGTGCAGTTCCGGGCCGGCTCCCATGATCATGGAGGCCCAGTTAGGGCTGCTGTCCGTGGGCAGAACGCCGCGGGCATGGTAGGTGCTGGCTCCGGCTTCACGGAGACTGTCTATACGCGGAGTCTTGGCGGTTCCCCGCAGCCCGTAAGCTCCCAGGCCGTCAATTCCGAGAATAACCAGGTGTTCGGCGCGGGCCTCGCCCGCGAAGGCAGATGCCGTGGCGAGCAAAACGGCCACGGATAGGAGTAGCATCTTCGTCATTTTCATCATTGCCGTCCTGATTGTCCGACTGAGCGCCGCGGCGTGGCTGCTTCGATAGCGCTCGAGCGCGCCGCGCTCAGGCTGCCGCGAGTGCTCTACTCCGCCCGCGCGAAGGCGGTCTGGCATGCCGTGGCGGCCAAGGGCGGATGCGCGGAAGCCTGTACACACACGCCGCTGGACCCCAATCACAGCATGAGGCGCGCGGTGTGTCAAGGCAGCGCCGTGATCGCCGGGAGCGTCTTCGCCGGTCTGGTGGAAGACATGACAGCGGTCTTGCGTGCGCCCGGCCCGCTGGCATGGCTTGGATCGAGCGCGCCGCGGGCAGATGCAAAATGGGCCTTTCCGAATTGCTCGGAAAGGCCCAGAAGAAGTGCTGACCGAAGATGCGCTAGAAAGTCAGCCGCAATCCAAATTGAATCGTGCGAGCGCCGCGCGTTCCGGAGATCCGCCCGAAAGATCCGGACGTAATGTTGGTCTGCGGGTTGTTATAGTTCGTGTGGTTGAGCGCATTCAACATCTGCGCGTCGATCTTGGCGCTGATCCGTTCGGTAATGAAGAATCTCTTCGCCGCGGAGAAATCCAGGTTCCATAGCCCCGGCCCCCGCAAGGCATTGCGTCCCACATTTCCCGGGCGGATGGGAACGCCGCTCTGTGCGCCGATCGGCACCCTGGTGAAGCGTGAAGTATCAAAGTAGACCAGGGTGTCGCGGTAATTATCCAGCACCGCTTCGCCGCCGATGTAATCGGGGCGGCTGCCTTCCAATCCGGACGATTGGCTGATGTTGAAGGGCTGCCCGCTGCGGATGCTGTTGATTCCGGAGAGCTGCCAGCCTCCCAGAACATTGCGGAGGAATGCCGGGCTGCTTGCATCGCGGAAGAAGGGCAGTTCGTAAACGGCGTCGATGTTCAGGGTGTGCCGGATGTCGGAGTTCGGCAATCCCTTATCGATGCGGACGTTATAGCTGTCTTGCACCGAGCCTGGCAGGATCAGATCGGCTTGGTCTGTGTAGGAGTAGCCGTTGGCGAACGTGTAATTCACGTTGAACAGGAATCCCTGGGAGAAACGCTTGCGAAGCGTAGTCTGCCAGGAATTGTAGGCGGTGCTTTCGCCGGCGTCGCGGTAACGGAATTCGCCCAGATTCGCGTA
>CAZXBZ010000454.1:0-2568 GCA_964639135.1 uncultured Solibacteraceae bacterium
AAAATAGATTTGTCAATGATAAAGATTTGACCCTCTTTTTCTTTTTCCTTTATTGTAGATATAGCAATTGGCCTGGCAGCGCCGGAAAAGCTCCTGCACGGTCTCGACGTGGCGGGGGTCGGTGGTCCGGATGAAGCGGTCTTGCGGATTGGTCTCCGGATCCACGAGGCCGAGCATCTTCCACTGGCGGCGGAATTCGTCCGAGATGATGGTGGCGAATTCCGCGGGCGTCTTACCGGTCTTCCGGGCGGCCCGCTCGATCTTCAAGCCGTGCTCATCGGTGCCGGTGGTAAGCACGGCATCATAGCCGCGCATACGCTTGTAGCGCCGGATGGTATCGGCGGAAAGCGTGGTGTAGGTGTGCCCGATATGCGGGGCCGCGTTGACGTAATAGATCGGCGTCGTGAGGTAGTATTTCATCGTCGTTTTGGGTCCGTTGGGCGGCACGTTCAGGAACGTCCCGCCAGAAACTTCGCGCCGGCCTCCGCGAGAACCGTCTTCAGGGGAACGCCGGCGTGCTCGGCCACCCGTCGGCAATCCTCGTACTCGGGGGAGAAACTGCCGCCCCCGGCCACCTTTACCCGCACCGTGCCGAAGCGGGTCTCCACATCCTCCCAGTGGCGCTGCTGCACGAGGCGATCCGCCTCGTAGGCGCGCACCCCGAAGGTGGTGGTTTCAGCGAAGATCACCCGCGAGAGCCGGGTCCAATCCTCGGGGCGGCAGAGCACGGTGAGCTTCACGCCGGGCCGGTTCTTCTTCATGGAAACCGGCTGAATGGTGACATCGAGCGCGCCCTCGCCGAAGAGGCGCTCCATGGCGTGCGCCACCACCTGAGGGGTAGCGTCGTCGAGATTCGATTCCACCACCCGGATACGGCTGGCTTCCGGGATCTGCCCGTCTTCTCCGACGATTATCCGGAGCACGTTCGCCATTCCGGGGAATTCTTTCGTGCCCGCGCCGTGCCCGGCGGCCTCGATGCTCATGGCGGGAATGCGCCCGAACTCGCTCGCGAGCGTGGCCGCCACGGCCGCGCCGGTGGGGGTGCAAAGTTCGGTGACGGGGCCGGAGGAATAGACCGGAATCCCTCTGAGGAGCAGGGCGGTGGCCGGAGTGGGAACCGGCATGATGCCGTGATCGGCCTCGACGGTCCCCGAGCCGACGTTGATCGCCGAGCAACTGATTCTCTCGACGCCCAGCAAGTGAAAACCGAGACAGGCGCCCACGATATCGGCGATGGAATCGATGGCGCCCACTTCGTGGAAGTGAACCTTCTCCACCGGCACGCCATGCACGGCGGCTTCCGCGTCGGCCAGGTTCCGAAACACCGAGACGGCATTCTCCTGGACGGGCGCGGGCAACCCGGCCCCCTCGATCATTTTGAGGATCTGAGGCAGATGGCGGTGAGATTTCGAATCCGTGCCATCCACATGGAACTTGGTGGCGGCAATGCCCTTCCGTTTCACCGGTTCCAGGCGGTATGCCGCGCCGGTATCGAGCGAGAGCAAGCCGCCGAGCAGTTCCTTGGCGTTTGCGCCGGCGTTCACCAGCGCGCCAACCAGCATGTCTCCGCTTATGCCGGAGAAGGCATCCAGGTAACAAACTCGCATGAGGGGGACTCCACGGCCCGCCGCTTTGGGGAGGGCCTCGTTATCAATTGTCGCAGGAGATTACCGCGGCGCGGGAAACCGGTGCGGCAACGCCTTCAAGCCTGGCGAATGAAATCCACCAGATCGGGCAGGATCTCGGCGGCGTTCCCTTCGAGGCGCAAATCCACGGAATCGCTCACCGGGGTGCGGTGCGCGTTGATTTCCACCGTATGGGCGCCATTGCGCATCCCAATCGCGATCAGGCCCGACGCTGGATACACAACAGCCGAAGTTCCGATGACGAAGAGCACCTCCGCGCGCCTGACGGCGGCCTCCGCGGCTTCCCAGACGTCGAACGGGAGAGCTTCCCCGAACCAAACCACGGCGGGCCGCAACACGGCTTGCGGATGGCAATGGCAATGGGGCGGCAGCGGATCGAGGGGGACGGTGCGGTCGGCGCGCCGCTCTCCGCACCTCGTACAGATCATCTCCCAGATATCGCCATGGAGCTTCCACACGCGCTTGCTGCCGGCGAGCGCGTGCAACCCATCGACATTCTGGGTAATCAAGGAGAAATCGGCGATGGATTTCTCGATCTCCACCAGGGCCCGATGCCCGGCGTTGGGCTCGGCGGCCGCGATGATTTCACGACGCCAGTTATACCATTCCCATACCAGCTTCGGATCGCTCGCAAACGCCTGCGGCGAGGCCAGCTCCTCCGCGCGGTACTTGCGCCAAAGCCCTCCCGGACCACGAAAGACGGGGACGCCGCTTTCGGCCGAGATCCCCGCGCCGGTAATCACGGCGACGCTCTCGGCCTCCCGCAGCCAGCGCCGCGCCACAACGATACTCACCCTTTTATCCTAACGGCTCGATGCCCGCCCCTTCACGCCGGCCGGTCTTCACCGCCGGTCTTCTCCGCGGCGGCTCGCCGCAATTCACGCGAACCGGCAAGGCCGCGCGGGGCTATACTCAGAGGTTG
>CAZXBZ010000455.1:0-2557 GCA_964639135.1 uncultured Solibacteraceae bacterium
CGGTGATTTCGATGGGCGCGGGGACGTCAAAGCCCTCACTCGTCACTTTGATCGCCGTATAGATGGGTGGAAGTTTGCCTTCGGGGAACTGCAGGTCCACGGCGGGTCCGGTAACCTGGATCACTTTCCCGATTTGCGTTTCCTCGGCGGTTTGGTTTGTGATGCTAGACATGGCAAGATCCTGTTCTCGGCAAGACGGCCGCTAATCAAAAGCGTTGGCGCCGCTGACAACCTCAATAATCTCCGTGGTGATGCTCGCCTGGCGCACGCGATTCAAGTGCATACCCAGTTTTTGGAGCATTTCGCTGGCGTTGGAAGTAGCCGCGTCCATAGCGGTCATGCGCGCGCCGTGCTCGGAGGCATTCGCCTCGAGCAGCGCGTGATAGAGGCTAAGAACGACGTATTGCGACAGCATGGCGCTCAGAATTTCCTCGGCGGGCTGATCGAACAGATAGTCCACCGGTTCACTCTCGGCGGGCAAGGCCACCGGCAGCAGCTCCCGCGCCACCAGCATCTGCGAGGCCGCGCTTTTGAACTCCGAAAAGATCATGTAGACGGCATCGAATTCCTCTTCCTCGAAAAGACCGCGAATGCGGGCAGCCATCGCGGCCACATCGGCATAGGCCATCTGGTTGAGGAACTGTATGTTCGAATCGCGGACGGCATAATTCCGCTTGCGGAAGAACTCATCCGCTTTCCGTCCCACCGTGTGGAGTTTTACCTCCGCCCCCGCGGCGGCCTTCGAATCGACAAAATTCTTCGCGAACTTGAGAAGGTTTGAATTATAGCCTCCGCACAGGCCGCGATCCGAGGAGACAACGAAAGCCAGAATCCGCTTTTCCGGGCGGCGCTCAAGCAGCGGATGTTGGAATCCCACGGAATCGGCGGCCGCGGCAGCCGAAGCGATTTGCTCCAGGACTTCGGTAAATCCGCGCGAATAAGGCCGCGAAGCGGTCACGCGGTCTTGCGCGCGGCGCAGGCGGGCCGCCGAGACGATCTTCATCGCCCTGGTGATCTGCTGTGTGTTGCGGACGCTCCGTATCCGGCGCCGCAGATCGAGCAAACTGGGCATGTCTACTTCTCGCGTTCCGTGACGAAGCGTTCCTTGAATTCAACGATCAGCGCCGTCATGCGCTCACGCAAATCGTCGGAAATCGATTTCTTCTCGCGAATCTCCCGCAAAACTTCCGGATGAGCGTTTTCGACAAAACGGTAAAGCTCGGTTTCAAAGGCGCGCACCTGCTCGACGGGCAGATCGTCAAGGTGCCCGGCGGTACCGGCGAAAATGATCAGCACTTGTTTCTCGACGGGCAGCGGGGCGTACTGCGGCTGCTTCAGGACTTCCATCAGGCGCTGCCCGCGGGCAAGTTGCTGCTGGGAGGCCTTGTCGAGATCGGAGCTGAACAGCGCGAAAGCCGCGAGATTGCGATACTGCGCGAGATCGAGACGGAGAGAGCCGGCCACCTGGCGCATGGCTTTGATCTGGGCCTTGCCGCCCACGCGGCTCACCGAAAGGCCGACGTTCACGGCCGGGCGGACGTTCGAGTTGAAGAGATCGCTCTCGAGATAGATCTGGCCGTCCGTGATTGAAATGACGTTCGTCGGAATATAAGCGGAAACGTCGCCGGCCTGGGTTTCGATAAACGGCAGAGCGGTGAGGGACCCGCCGCCCTTAGAATCGCTGAGTTTGGCGGCGCGCTCAAGCAGACGGCTGTGCAGATAGAACACATCGCCAGGGTAGGCTTCCCGTCCGGGAGGACGCCGGAGGAGCAGAGAAATTTCGCGGTAAGCCGCGGCGTGCTTTGAAAGGTCGTCGTAAATGCAGAGCGCGTGCTGTTTGTTATCGCGGAAGTATTCCCCCATGGCGCAGCCCGCATAGGGGGCAAGGTATTGCATGGGTGCGGGGTCGGATGCCGTGGCGGCCACCACGATCGAATACTCCATGGCGCCGTGATCTTCGAGAGTCTTCACCACCTGGGCGACCGTGGAACGCTTCTGCCCGATGGCGACGTAGATGCAGATGAGGTCGCCGCCCTTCTGATTGATGATGGCGTCGAGGGCGATGGCCGTCTTTCCGGTCTGACGGTCGCCGATAATCAATTCCCGCTGGCCGCGGCCGATGGGAATCATCGAGTCGATCGCCTTGAGCCCGGTCATCATCGGCTCTTCGACGGGCTGGCGATCCACCACGCCGGGCGCCAAGCGCTCCATGGCGAAATAATCGTCGGCGGCGATCGGCCCCTTGCCGTCGATCGGCTGCCCGAGGGCGTTCACAACGCGGCCAATCAGGTTGCGGCCGACGGGAACCGACATAATACGGCCGGTGCGCCGCACTTCGTCGCCCTCGTGAATCATGTAGGATTCGCCCAGCAGAACGGCGCCCACCTGGTCTTCCTCAAGGTTGAGCGCAATTCCGAAGACGTCGTGGGGAAACTCCAGCAACTCGCCCGCCATGGCGTTGTCGAGTCCGTAAACGCGCGCGATGCCGTCGCCCACCGATTTTACGTAGCCGACTTCGGCTACATTGATCGCGCTGTCGTAGTTCTGGATCTGATCC
>CAZXBZ010000456.1:0-2544 GCA_964639135.1 uncultured Solibacteraceae bacterium
GAGGTTATTGTCGGCCGGATCAGTATCAACGTCAAGTACTTTTTATGACAAAGTTAGTTATTCCCGCGGCGCGGCTTTGAGACGGACTCCGGAATGGATATCATGATCTCCGATGCCGAAGCCGCGCTGGTTCCATTGGTTTGCTCCGCTGATTCTCCTGCTGAGTCTGGTTGGGTGTACACGCGAAACGGGGGGAAACCTCGAGAAGGAATCCGCTCTGCGGGCGGAGGTGAAGCTTCGCCTCTCCCCGATCTCCGGGCGTCTTGATGTTGCCGGGCCGCGGAAGCCGATTACCGTGCTGCGAGATAAGTGGGGGGTTCCGCATATCTACGCGGAGAATACCGAGGATCTGTTCTTTGGGCAGGGTTTCGTGGCGGCGCAGGACCGCCTTTACCAGATCGACATCTGGCGGAGGACCGGACGCGGAGAACTGGCGGAGGTTTTCGGCGAAGGCTATCTGGACCGCGACCGCATGGCTCGCCTGATGCGTTACCGGGGCGACATGGATGCCGAGTGGAAGAGTTACGGGCCGGGTGCGCGGGAGATCGCCCAGAGTTTTGTTGCCGGGATCAACGCGTGTATCGATTTGCAGCGGGATCATTTGCCGATCGAGTTCACACTTCTGGACTTCAAACCGGGCAAATGGGAGACGGAGGACGTTCTGCTGCGGACGGCGGGTCTCCAGATGACCTATAACGTGACGAACGAGATCGCGCGCGCGCGGCTGATCGCCGCCGCGGGGTTGGACGAGGCGATGCGGTGGATGCCCACCGACCCGAAACGGATTCCCGAGATTCCGGAAGGCATGGACCTCAAGGGCCTGGATGACCGGGTACTGGCGCTTTACCGCTCCGTTACGGGCATCCCCACGCTCGAAGCGGCAAACGGCAGCAATAACTGGGTGGTGAACGGCAGCCGAAGCGTAACGGGCAAACCGATCATGGCGAGCGATCCGCATCGGGCCATTACGATTCCTTCCCTGCGGTATATCTCGCACCTGGTGGCGCCGGGATGGAACGTTATCGGCGGCGGTGAGCCCGGGCTGCCGGGTCTTGCCCTGGGGCACAACGAGACCTTTGGGTTCGGCTTCACGATTGCCCAGTACGACCAAGTGGACCTGGTGGTGGAGACCGTGAATGAGGGCAAGCCGGTACGCTATCGCAGAGATGGCCAATGGAAGCCGATGACGATTGAACGGGAACTGGTTCGGGTGCGCGGCGCGAGCGCTCCGGTGAGCGTTGAGCTGAAGTTCACCGAAAACGGCCCCGTAATCTGGGAAGACCAGGATGGCGATCGGGTGGTGACGGTTCGCTGGGCCGGCGCGCAGCCGGGGACTGCCGGTTACCTGGGGAGCCTCGCGCTCAACCAGACGAAGAACGCGGCTGAACTCCGGGAAACCGTAAAGTCATGGAAGATTCCTCCCGAGAATCTGGTATACGGCGATACCGAAGGGAATATCGGCTGGATCGCGGCGGGGCTTGTGCCAATCCGCAACGGGTATACGGGACTGCTTCCGACGCCGGGCGAGACGTCTTCCTATCGATGGAACGGGTATATTTCCACGGAAGATCTCCCGCGGGAGTTGAACCCGGAAAGCGGGTTTATCGCCACGGCGAATCATAATATCGTTCCGCCCGGCTACCGCCACGATCTGGGCTTCGATTGGAGCGCTCCCTACAGGATCGACCGGATACGCGAGGTGCTCCGGGGGGACAAGCAATTTTCCGTGGAAGACTTTGAGAAGTTGCAGCAGGATGAGGAATCCGTGCTGGCGCGCGAGGTGATCGCGATCATGAGGTCGGCCGTTCGGCCGGCAAATCCAATGGCGGCGCGGGCGAGAGACATCCTTCTTCGCTGGGATGGCGTTCTCGGCAAAGATTCATCCGCGGCGGCGCTGTATTCACTTTTCTTTCGAGACCTGCGGAACCGGTTCATTGAGGAGATCGTGCCGGAACAGATCCGGGATATTCTGGCAACCCGCCTGGACAACCGGGTGTTGCTGGACGAATGGTACAGTATTCCGCCCGCGAAGCGAACGGAGATGGTGAGCAAGTCCCTGCTCGAGGCAATGAATACCGCCACGGAGCGGATGGGAACGGACGTCCTGGGCTGGAAGTGGGGTACGCTGCATACCGCGCTGTTCGAGCACCCGCTAGCGAATCACACGGCTCGCGCGGCCATTTTCAACGTGGGGCCAATCGCCCGGGGCGGGGACGCCTTTACCGTGAATGCGACGGGCGGGAACGGCTTTCGGCAGATGAGCGGGGCCAGCTACCGGCAGATTCTCGATTTCTCGAATTGGGATTCCAGTGTCTTCACGACTACTCCGGGGCAATCCGGGCAGCCTGGAAGCCCCTATTACGATAACCTGGCGGCGGCATGGGGGGATGGCAAATACACGCCGCTGCTTTATTCCAGGGAAGCGATCGAGGCGAATTTGGGCCACCGGCTCGAACTGATTCCGCGTTAGGCGCGCTGGCCGGAAATCTCCGGCGAGTATGCCAAGGCCACTCATTAAGGTAAAGGCCGCCGCGACGGTGCGCG
>CAZXBZ010000457.1:0-2515 GCA_964639135.1 uncultured Solibacteraceae bacterium
GGATGATACCGCGTTCGTGCTTTCCATAAAATCCTTAAAAAAGTTGCAGCGTATAGAATATTTGTCCAAGTTTATTCAAACACGGCTCCGGAAATAGGGGAATGCAGAGGATTCTGTCCATCGCCGCTTGGCTGGTTATTGTACTGCTGGCGGCCCAAAGCGCCCTCGCCGCCGGCATCGAACGCTCGGTGAGGAGCGGCGGCCGCAACCTCGTATACCTCTCTTCCAAGCCTCTGCCATCCGCGGAACCCGCGCCGGTTCTGGTCTTTCTGCATGGCAACGAACAAGCATCGCTCGATACGGTGCGGAGCTATTTCGCGCAGTGGGAGGAGGCGGCCCGAGAGCAGGGCTGGAACCTTGTGCTGCCGTGGAGCGCGGGCGCTTATTCGTTCACTTCGGATGCCGGCATGCACGCCCTTGACGCCATTCTCGACGATTTCTCCGCGCATGGAAAAATCGACCATGAAAGCATCTACCTGGCGGGACATGGCGATGGAGCGCCGGCCGTTTTCTACGCACTCTCGCGCCGTCCGGAACGCTGGGCCGCCGGCCTCGCCATCGGGGGCGATGTTGGACGCGCGATCGACACGAATCGCCTTTTCGCCGGGAACGCCGCCGCTATCCCGATCCTGTGGGTCTATGAGGAAGAACGGCGGGAGTTGCTCCAGCAAAGCATCGGCCGTCTCCAATCCGCCGGGTTCGATCTTACCCTCCTTGCCGCCAACGAATATAGCGTCAAGGATTCCATCGCCTGGCTGAAGCCCCATCGCGCCGGCACGCTGCCCATCCGGCTGGATTACGAAACCGGCTCACCGGACTTCACGCGAGACTTCTGGGTAAACATCCGCCAATTTGATTACGCCCTGCGCAACGACGCCCTCGATAGCACGCGTGTCGACCCTGGCGCCGGGGCTTTTCTGCGCCTCGGGGGCTTCGGCTATGACCCATCGGGCTCCGGGCCCGGTATCAGCGTAAAGTGGCTGCCCGCGAACTACAAAGGTCCGCTCAAGCGGGAAGACGTGATCACCTCGATCGGCGGAACCATGATCGAGGATGCGCGCCACTACGCCGAGTTCATGGAAGGCCAGCGCGAAAGCCGGGACGTGGGCATCATCCTGCTCCGGAACGGCAAGGCGCAGCGTATTGAAACGCGTATCGTCATCCCCCATCGCGACGAAACGGAGACCGCCCGCGTGCATGCCGAGTACCTCGCCAGCGCTGGAGAGATCATGCTGGTGAGCCGCGGAGTGAAGGCGCTGGAAGTAACCGTCCCCGAAGCGTGGGCGCCCGTGAAACTCAGTTGGAACGGCATCGATATGGCCGGGCGCGCCGAAACCGGCTGCTGGCTGCTGGTGGAGGGGCGGACGGAAGCGCAAAAGGGATGCGCCGTTACCGCACCAGCCTCATCTGGTCCAGCGGCCAATAAGTGAAGATAGCTTTTCCATAGATAAAATGTCTCGCGACCGGACCCCACGTCCGGCTGTCGTTCGACGAATTGCGATGATCGCCCAGAACGAAGAACTCATCCTTCCCCAAGCGAATCTCGGGCATCTCCGCTTCATCCCGGAACTCCGCCGGAACGTAGGGCTCGCGCAGAATGCCGCCGTTCAACCGGACCACGCCGCTTTTTACCGAAATCCGGTCGCCCGGCAGCCCCACCACGCGCTTGATGTAGGAAACCCGCTGGTCTTGCGGAAACCAGAACACCACCACATCGCCCCGATGAATCTCGCTGAAGCCGAACTGGAAAAACAACTTGTCCACGAAAATGCGCTGCTGGTCGCCAATCGAAGGCATCATGCTCGTGCCTTCCACCTTCACCGGCTGGTAAAGAAAGACAATGATCAAAAAGGCGATCACCACGGAGAGACCCAGATCACGGAAGGCGGTTCCGGCCCAGCGGCGAATCCTGCCGGGATGCGCGCCGGATTCCGCGGAATCGGCGGCTGTCACTTGATGCGGTGAGTTCCACGGGTTGTCCATTATCCCTTTGTTGCCTCTCTTCCAAGCCGGAATGCCCTTGGCTCCCGTTGTTTGGCCGGGATCCGTCGGATACAGCGGTCTGGTTGGGATCCGTCGGATCCACCCTTCTTCCCTATCCGTTTTCGTACATGATACTACCGTGGCCGCAAGACCAGGATGCCACGGTCCATCCGCCAGGCCGCCCTCTCACGAAGAACGGCGCTCGTGGCCGCGGAAACAGAAAAGTCGAGCTGCTCCCGGTCTCCCGTAATTTCAAAATATGCCTGCAGTTCTCCCAGAACTTTATCTCACCGTATCTAAATATCTCTTACCACCTGTTCGATACATGCTCTTCTCAGGCTGAAATCAGCCACGCTATTTCATCACTTTAGCCGTTCTAGTACGCTACCCCTAAACGGGTTAGATCGTTAAATTTACACCGTACGATTGAGCCGAAGCCTTCTACGTACTAGGCTGAAGATCAGGGAGACTAGTACTGGCGGCATGACAAATCCAGGCACTGCCGATCTGGCGTTCGGAGCCGCGCTAACGG
>CAZXBZ010000458.1:0-2498 GCA_964639135.1 uncultured Solibacteraceae bacterium
CGAATGCCAAAATATGCTCCCGATGATCCACAAGCCGAAGCTTCCCATGCCGAGACCCTTCAGCAAGGCCGCCTGCGCGCGGCGCTGCAATGCCAGGCCGGCTACGGACAGGCTGATTCCGTAGTTCACGGCGTCACCCAGGAAGTCGAGCGCGTCCGCTTGCAGAGAAACGGAACCCGCGACAAAACCCAGAACCAGTTCGACCAGAAACATGACGGCGTTGATGGCCAGCACGATCCAAAGCACTTTCTTATAGGCCGCATTGCATCCGTGCTGGCCGGACGGCGGAGTTTGGCAGCAGTGAACGCTCATGGATCTTCCCTGCTCCCACGGTAAACACTATAGTGACTATAGAGTAAAGCACGCCATGAAACGAGCCATGACGATTGGAGACCTTGCGAAGGCTACGGGGGTCAAGATCGTAACCATCCGCTATTACGAACAAGCCGGGCTCCTGCCGGCTCCGCCCCGAACCGAGCGCAATTACCGGATTTACAGGACGGAGCACCAGCGGCGGCTGCGGTTCATCCGGCGTCTTCGGGACCTGGGCTTCACGTTGGAGCAGGTTCGAGACTTGCTGTGCCTGGCTTCCGACCAGGCCCATGCCTGCGACGACGTGGACCGAATCACGCAGGAGCACCTTGCGGCCGTTGAAGAGAAGCTCCGCGATTTGCGAAAACTCGCCTCGGAGTTGCGGCGGCTGAGCCGGCGCTGCAAGGGCGGCGGCCAGATCGCCGATTGCCAGATCATCGAAGCGCTCTCGCCGGATGGAGAGGGGAGAGCCGGGTAGAATCCGCCTTGCCCGCTGGCCGGGCATACCGGGGTGGACGCAAGGTTTTGGCGCCGGCCGCCACTCCGCCGAATTCCAACGGAGGCTTCACGACTCTCTGAAACGTCTGGCTATTCGCTGCTTGTCGCTGACGCGACGAGCCGAGGCCGTTGCGCGACGGTTTGATGGCTGTGCCGGCACAATAGCTTCACTGCCTGTCGCTGTCGCGGAGGGGACTGGCTGTTGGCGGTACGACGGTTCGCCACGGGTCACTCACCTATTGGCTCGAATTACGTTTTAGCGGGAAGGCCGGGAAGATGCTTCGAGGCCCGTCAATGGCAATCCGGAAGCCGAGGGGATTCCTGATTTTGCGGGAGGCGGCCACCGGGTGGGGCTGGCCAAATATCATGGAAGGAGAAGGAGGCTGTCCATGAGGCATCCCGCGCGTCGTACGGAAAGCCGCTCCAACCTTTCTCCCGTCTCTCGGAGAGAGATCCTCCGCGCTCTTACATTATTCCCGGCGGCGGCCGCCTCATTAAGCGCGGCGGAAAGCCCCATTCGCGATTTCCATCGCGTCACGCCAGCGATCTATCGGGGCGCGCAGCCGCAAAAGGAGCAATATGCCGGCCTGGCGGCGCTTGGCATCCGCACGGTTATCAATCTGAGGAGCACCCCGAGCCGGGCGGAGCGTGAACGGCGCATTGTTGAAGACCTAGGGATGAAGTACGTGAATATTCCGCTGCGCGGTTATCGCACGCCTCCGGATGAAAATATTCACGAAGCCCTGGCGGAGCTCGATTTGGCCACCCGCACGAATTCTCCCGCTTTCGTCCATTGCCGACTCGGCAAGGACCGCACGGGCACGGTGATCGCTTGTTTCCGCATCGCGCACCAGGGGTGGAGTAACCAGGATGCGCTTGAAGAAGCGCGGAAGCTGGGGATGAGCTGGCGTCAAAAAAAGATGCAGCGCTATATCCTCGACTTTACGGCCCGGACGGGCGACTCATCAGCCTGAGACGCGCACTCTCCATGCCTGGCTTGGGCGCGCCGGATGGCGTTCTACCCTTGCCGGATCCGGCGCTCATATTTTGATATTGGGAATACCGAACTTACCTCCCAGCACGGCCGCTTGTTCCGAGCCGCCCCCGGAAAGCGCCTGGCGGGCGAGTTGCAGCATGCCACCATCGAGTGTCACCTCGGTAACTTCCCGAGCCTTGGCGGCGAGCTCCTTCTCGAGTGCGGGCGGCAGGGTTATCCGCCGTTCCCGCGGAAGTGTCGCGGCGAAGGCAGCCAGAATAAAAGCGCGAATCATGTTGTTTCTCCCTATCGGTTCAAAATCGCGGCGGCCGTACCGCATTCGCTGAATGTCCGCGACTCCCATTTCCATGCCGCATACGAAGCCGCGCCAGCCGGAGGATGCAAAATTATGTCCGCCGCGCCACGGCGGCAAGAAGAATCGGCACTGAGGCTCTTTTCCAAGGCGTGGAAAAGCGGAAATCGCGCCGGGAGGCAATCCCGAGCGGTTTCTCACGCCACGCGCGCATGTGCGGCGAGGGGGAAGGGCACACAGATTTTATCTTACAGGATAAAATCTAGAAACCCAGCTACATTGAGTATGTATGGTATCCAATTGATTCGGCATGAGATTTTGGTAAGGAATGATGAATGACGCCGTTATGGACAATCCGGGTGTCAAGCGCCACTGTACTCATGGGCTGAAGCTATTCAC
>CAZXBZ010000459.1:0-2485 GCA_964639135.1 uncultured Solibacteraceae bacterium
CAGGGCATGCCCGAGCCCGACGCATAGGCCGGTGCGGCGAAAGCGACCGTCGCGGCGAGTGCGAGGAAATGAGTCCATGCCATGACCTCTCATGATGTCACAGCGACGCCGGCGTCCGGTTCCGGAACCGGAAATCCAAGGCGTTTGTGCCTCGCGGTGAATGTTTGCTCTTCCGTGAACTGTACAATACATGCATAGAAGCAGCAAGAAACGTACGGAAACACCCGAAAAACTCCACAAAAAGCCGCCCGGCGCCGTTGGAGACAAGCACATTGAACAATGGTCTTGCGATTGCAAGAATCATCGCATGCCAGATCACACCAACTCCTCAGTTCCTCATTCGCCGCTCGCGGCCTTCATCGAAGCCGGTAAGCGCCAAGGCGCGTCCGATGAGTTCCTGGCGGCGATGCTTAGCCGGCGGGGCTGGCCGGCCGACGACGTCTACAACGCGCTCGGCGACTATTGGGCGCAAGTCACCGGGATACCCGTGCCATCGCGACGGCCAGCTTCGGAATCGGCCCGCGACGCCTTCTTCCATTTGCTGACCTTCCTCACGCTGGGCATCTGGGCCACCGCTCTCGGAGCCGTGCTCTTCCAGCTAACCGACTATCTTCTACCGGACCCCGTCTCCGGCCGCGCCATCCACAATTTCCGCTCCGCCATCGCCTGGAACCTTGCCGCCCTTGGCGTGGCGTTCCCGGTCTACCTGTTCTCCATGCGCTTTCTGCTCGGTGAAATGCGGAAGACGCCGGAGCGCCTGCAATCCGGCGTGCGCAAGTGGCTCACCTATCTGGCTCTGTTCCTCACCGCGGGCGCGGTGATCGGAGATTTGATTCTGTTTCTGGGCTATTTTCTGCTGGGCGAACTCTCCGGCCGCTTCCTGGTGAAAGAGGTGATCGTCCTGGCGATTTGCGGCGGCATCTTCGCCTATTACCTGGCGTCGCTACGATGGGACCGCGACACGGACGCGCGGACGCAACATTCCCGTAATCGAGGATTTGCCCTGGCGGCGCTCGCGGCCGTCACGCTTACGTTCATCACCGGAATCGCGATCAGTGGAACGCCTTCCGAACAGCGCCACCGAGAGGCGGACCGCCGCCGCGTAAGCGACCTGAAAACCATCGCCCGGTCTATCCACGACCGGTACACACGGCGCTCCACCGGGACACCCGCGCTGCCCGCGAGCCTGCCGGCTCTGGCGGCGGAGCGCTACGTGGAGCGCATTACCGACCCCGAATCCCGCGTGCCTTATACCTACCGTCCAAAGGGTGAAAACCAATACGAATTGTGCGCCTCTTTCGCCCTGGCGGATACGGATGACACCAGATCGCTGGCCGCGACGCCCTTCTGGAAGCACGGTGCGGGCGAGGGTTGCTATGCACTCGACGCTTCCCTGACGCCGCCCCTGTAATAACGGCGACAGCGCCGCCGGAGCGTGGCCGGAGCCGGGAGTTACGAACGCGCGTCGAAGGCCGCCTGCATTTCCGCGAGAAACATGCCGGCGGCCGCGCGGGGATCCGCCGCGCCCGTGATGGGCCGGCCCACCACCAAGTAATCCGCCCCGGCGTCGATCGCCATCCGCGCCGTGGTGCGCCGCTTCTGGTCGTCCTCCGGGTAGCCATCCGGCCGGATGCCCGGCGTGATCACAAGCAGTTTTCCGTGTGAAAGCTGCTTGATGACGGAGGCTTCCTGGCCGGAGGCGATCACGCCGTCGCAGCCCGCCTCGAGCGCTTTCCGCGCGCGGAACGCCACCAGGTCACTGACTTCGTGCTCGCCGTACCCCATCTCGCGGATATCGTCCTTATCCATGGCGGTCAGCACGGTCACCGTGAAGAGCTTCAGGCCGGAATCGCCCTTCGCCGCCACCGCGGCCCGGATCAGATTGCCCGAGCCATGAATCGTCAGAAACGAGACGCCAATTCCCGCCGCGCGGGAAACCGCTTTTCGCAGGGTCTCCGGCACGTCGTAATATTTGTAATCCAGAAACACCCGCTTGTCTTGAGCAATCAGCCGGCGAACGAAGCCTTCCGTACCCTCGGCCAACTGCATTGCGAGGCCGACCTTATAGAAGCGCACGGAATCCCCCAGCGCTTCCACCAGTTGCTCCGCATCGCGGACGGTTTCAAGGTCGAGGGCGACGATCAGGCGGTCTTGGGCTTGTGGCTTCATCGGAATCACTCCACGGGCGAAGGGCGCTGGCCGTTCCGGATGGGATCCCGGACGGGCGGCAGGAACACGCGGAATCTGGAAGGTATGGTGCGGATGAGAGGACTTGAACCTCCACTCCCTTGCGAGAACTAGTACCTGAAACTAGCGCGTCTGCCAATTCCGCCACATCCGCACACCGGTAGGGCCTCAACCAGTGTCGCAAGAGCGCGGAACACCGTCAAGCGGAAGGTTTCTTCTGGGTGCGCGACATAAATGTTGGGCATGCTGGCTTTCTCTTTTTTGGGGCACATGTCCTGACGTAGTGATACGTTAGGAG
>CAZXBZ010000460.1:0-2482 GCA_964639135.1 uncultured Solibacteraceae bacterium
TGGCCAGCAAACGGCGATCTTCCACGCCGGATTTAATAGGGCAAAAGATATGAGGCTTTTCGCGGAAAGAGTCCGCTGGGGTTGTTCCGGCGCGTTTCTCTCGCACAGTGGATGCTGATTGCCGTCATCGCGGGGATTGCTTGCGGATTTCTTGCGCCTGAATTTTCAAAGAACCTCGGACTCGCGAGTGATATCTTCCTCCGGTTGATTCGCGCCATCATCGCGCCCATTCTGTTCGGTGTGCTGGTGCGCGCGATCGGCGGAGCCGGAGGGATGCGCGATCTGGGCCGCATCGGCTGGAAGTCCCTCGTGATCTTCGAGGTGTTCACCACGGTGGCGCTGCTGCTTGGCTGGTTCGCGGGGCTTCTCTTCAAGCCCGGCGCCGGTATGGCGATCCCTCTTGCCGCCGCGCCGGTTGCGCAATCCACCTCCGCGGCCGAGGTGATCACTGGCGCCATTCCCACCAGCGTCTTCGACGCCATGGCGCGCGGAGACGTTCTTCAAATCGTTGTTTTCTGCTTCCTCTTCGGTTTCGCCGCGCTTCGGGCGGGGGAGAAAGCCGCGCCAGTAATCGCATTCGCGGGGTCCGTGGCCGAGGTGGCTTTCGAATTCACGAACATTGTCATGCTGACCGCCCCGGTGGCGGTATTCGCGGCCATGGCTTCCACCATCGCGAACAGCGGGATGGACGCTTTTTACGCACTCACCCGTTTTTTTGCGGTCGCCTGGGGCGTGGAGTTGCTGTTTCTCGTGGGTATCCTCGGTGCGGGGTTGCTGCTTTTCGGTGTGCCCGTTCGCCGCTTTCTCTACTTTCTGCGGGAGCCGTTTCTTATCGCCTTTGCCACCACGTCGAGCGCGGCCGCGTTGCCAAAGGCCCTTGAAAACATGGAGAAGCTCGGTATATCGAACCGTGTTATCGGCTTTGTTGCCCCGCTTAGCCTGAGCCTCAACATGAACGGCAGCACGATCTATCTGTCGCTTGCCACGCTCTTCGTGGCTCAGGCGGCCGGTATCCCGCTTTCCTTCGAGGCCCAGTTGGTGATCCTGCTGACGCTGAAGCTCACGAGCAAGGGCGTGGCCGGCGTTCCTCGCGCCAATTTTGTGATTCTTACCGCGCTTTTCGAGAGCTATGGTCTGCCTCTTGAAGGGCTGGCCATGCTTCTGGGTATCGATGCCCTCGTCGATACCATCCGCACCAGCGTCAACATCGCAAGCCATTGTGCCGCTCCGGCGATGGTGGCCCGCTGGGAAGGGGAGCGCCTGGCCGCCGAAACCGGCGGGTAGCCACTCCGGGTACCGCTGAGAAAAGAGGTGCCCGTGAGGCCGGCGGCCGCGCTTGCCCCGTCGCCTGGCATTGACCGGCCCATGAGTGGTTCGGGACAATAGTAGCTTGGCTTCGGTCTGGGCGGAACCAACCTCAATGGTCCAAAATATCGTCGTGCATGGGGCACGCACGCACAACCTTGCGGACGTGAGCGTCGAGATCCCGCGCAATAAGCTTACCGTCATCACCGGTCTCAGCGGTTCCGGGAAGTCTTCGCTGGCTTTCGACACTATCTACGCCGAGGGACAGCGGCGTTACGTCGAGACGCTCTCTCCCTACGCGCGGCAGTTTCTGGACCAGATGGAGCGCCCCGATGTCGATTCGATCGACGGCCTGAGCCCCGCGATTTCCATCGAGCAGAAGACCACTTCCCGCAGCCCCCGGTCCACGGTTGGGACCATCACGGAAATTTACGATTACCTCCGGCTTCTCTACAGCTCAATTGGCGTTGCGCACGACCCCGAAACCGGCGAGCAACTTCGCCGCTACACCGTCGAGCGGGTGATGGAAGAACTGCTTAGCGATTTCCAGGGCCAGAAGCTGCTCGTGCTTGCGCCGATTGTGCGCGGGCGCAAGGGAATTTACCGCAAGGAGATGGGCGAGCTCGCGGCCGCCGGTTACCTCAAGGCTCGCATCGATGGAGAGATTCTCTCGATCGAGGAGCCCGTCCAACTCGAGCGCCAGAAGAAGCACGACATCGAGGCCGTGGTGGACAAAATACAGCTTCGGCCCGGAATCGAGCAGCGCCTTGAGGATTCCCTGCGCGCCGCGCTCAAGCTCAGCCAGGGCACGCTGCAAATCGCGGTGGCTGGCGGCGAAGAGCGGTTCTATACAGTGCATTCGCGCGATGCGCGGTCTGGAGGCGCGCGGGCCAATGCCAGCGGCGGCAAGCTGCTCGCGGAAATTGAGCCGCGCTCGTTCTCGTTCAATAGCCCCTACGGCGCCTGTGAAACTTGCAGCGGGCTCGGAGTGATCTCGGTCTTCGATCCCGATAAAGTCATTGCGGACCCCTCAAAGCCGTTGCTCGATGGCGGCCTGGTGGCGGGCGCCAATTCCGCCTTGATGAACAAGCGCATTGGGAACGCGGTTCTCAAGCTTGAACTCGATATCTCGAAGCCCTGGAACGAATACCCCGCCAAACTCCGTCACACGATAATG
>CAZXBZ010000461.1:0-2475 GCA_964639135.1 uncultured Solibacteraceae bacterium
CCGCGGAGGCCAGCCGGATCGCTTTCTCGAGGTAGGGCACGCTGATCTCGGGCCGCATCAAGGGCGAATGCGCGCTTAGGGACGAGGCTTTCACGCCAAACTCGTCGAGCACATCCTTCATTTCGTATGGGTCGTTATCCATCGAAAACGAATGAAAGTACCCCGCCTCGCTCAGGAGTTCCCTGCCGTTGTGGACCATCGGCTCCACCAGCCGGTAACCAAGCCCGGCCGCCCGCTCTACCCCTTCACGGAAGGATTTATCCTCCGAGCGAATGAACTCCATATTCAAGGCAATTTCTATCGGCATTCCGTTGTCTCCCATACAGCGCATTCTACAGATCTTTCGCCAGCGTCTCAGCGTCCCGCGTGCGCCGCGGCTCACGCCAGAGGCCTCCGCCGCGCATCGTCCATTTCCTACTGGAGAAATTCTATGCGAGCGCCATACCGCTCGCGTCTACTTCCTTTCAACTGAAAAAACTTGAACATGGAGGCTTCGCGCGGAGACTGGCTCCGATCCGCGGCGCCCCGCCGGAGTGTTGCAATCGGATAGATGCCGGCCTCGGCCGCATCCAGGCCCGGCGTACAGCCTGGTCGCGGCGCATCCATCAGCGGCGCGACAACTCATGCCCGCCGTGATATCTTCCCGTCAAGGAGCCTCTCGTGACCGAAACACCTCTCTTCTCACCCCGGCGGCACGGCCGCGCGCTGGGCCGGGCTTTGCTGGCGCTGGTTCTCGCCGTGCCTCTTTACCTTGGGGCACAGGAAAATTATGACGAAGCGAAAGCCGGGAGTTACACACTGCCCGATCCGCTCACCTTCGTGGACGGCCGGAAAGTGGCCACGGCGGAGCAATGGCGCGCGGAACGCCGCTCCGAGATACTCCGCCTCTTTGAAGACCAGGTATTCGGCAAGACACCCGCCGGCGCTCCTCTCACGAAGATTATTTCGCTTGAAGAAGCCAGGGGAGTGATGGAAGGCCTGGCGGATCGGAAGCAGGTGGCTATCCAATTTGTTCGAAACGGATTTTCAGGCCCCACGATGCGGCTTCTGCTCTACCTGCCCGCGAAGCGCGGCGGCCCGGTCCCGGTTTTCCTTGGCTTGAACTTTGGCGGAAATCAGAGTGTGAGCACGGACTCCGGGATCATGCCGGGCGTCATCTGGGCCCGGGATTCCTTCCCTCCGGCGGGAGCCAAGGCGGGAGAACGTCCCGCGCTTGTCTCGAAGGTAGCGGGCGGCGATTCGCGCGGCCAGGCGGCCGGCCAGTGGCAGGTTGAGAAGATTCTTCGCGCGGGTTTCGGGCTGGCTACGATCTATTACGGAGACATCGAGCCGGATTCCGTGAAGGGTTTCCCCTACGGCATCCGGGGAATGGCCCTCAAGCCCGGAGAATCAGCACCCGCCGCGGACGAATGGGGCGCTATCGCCGCCTGGGCCTATGGCTTAAGCCGGGCCATGGATTATCTGACAACGGATGACGGCGTGGACGCAAAACACGTCGCCGTGATGGGCCATTCCCGCCTGGGAAAAACCGCGCTTTGGGCCGGCGCGATCGATGAGCGGTTTGCCCTCGTGATCTCAAACGATTCCGGCGAGGGCGGCGCGGCTATTGCCCGGCGCAATTTCGGAGAGCGCACCGAGGGACTGAACCGCAATTTTCCCCACTGGTATGCGGGCAACTTCAAACAGTACAGCCATCAGGAGACACGGCTCCCGATCGATTCCCATATGCTGATCGCACTCGCGGCGCCCCGGCCGGTTTATGTGGCGAGCGCGGCGGATGACCATCACGCGGATCCGCGCGGAGAATTTTTAGGAGCGGTCAATGCCAGACCGGTCTATGAATTACTGGGCAAGCGAGGCCTCGGCACGGATGCGATGCCCGCCGTGAACCAGCCCATCCACCAGGACATCGGCTACCACGTTCGCACGGGCGGCCACAATGTCACCGCCTTCGACTGGGACCAATACATCCTCTTCGCCAAGAAGCACTTCGGAATGCAGTAAGGGCAAGGCGAACGCCGGGGAGGCGGTATGCCTCACCGGCGTCGTGCTCACTTCCCCGCCAGCTTCGCGGTTGCAAAGGGGCGGGCAAACGCGGCGGGGGGATTATGTGCCGTGGCGGAGGCCGCCTTGGTGTACATCTCCCGCGCCTTCGCGGCGTCTCCTTTCTTCTCGTAGGCCATCCCCATCAGGCACTGGATAAAAGAATCGTTCGTGTTTGCCTTGGAGAGATCGCCAAGAGCCTTGTCATAATCGCCTCCCCACAGGGCGACGTAGCCGGTGAGGTAGGGGTAAAAGATCTCTTGATCCTTGGCCATCTCCGGATTGCCGTCGAGTAGGGCGCGCGCCGCGGCCACGTGTTTCGCGGCTTCGGCTTTATCGCCCCGCCGAATGGCGATGCGCGCTAGCGCGTGTTCCAGCCGGTAGTTCCACAACGCGGTGCGAGCCGGGGAAATATTCTTCTCCGTCAGGCCC
>CAZXBZ010000462.1:0-2460 GCA_964639135.1 uncultured Solibacteraceae bacterium
GCTTTGTGCTGGCGCGCATGGTGAGCCAAACGGCGCGCTTCCTCACCGGCATCGAGATCCATCCGGGCGCCACGATCGGCCACCGCCTCTTCATTGACCATGGCATGGGGCTGGTGGTGGGCGAGACCACGGAGATCGGTGACGACGTGCTGCTCTACCAGGGCGTGACGCTGGGCGGCACGGGAAACGAGCGGGGCAAGCGGCACCCCACGCTCGGCAACGGGGTCGTCGTGGGCGCCGGCGCGAAGATACTGGGAAACATCACGCTGGGAGATTGCGTGAAGGTGGGAGCCGGTTCCGTGGTGGTAAGAAGCGTCCCCGCCAACAGCACCGTGGTTGGAATTCCCGGCCGCGTGGTGAAGAGCCATGGCGAAAAGATCGCAACGCTTGACCACGGCAATCTGCCGGACCCCGAAGGCCAGCGCATCGACGATCTGGTGCGTCGTCTGCAGGTACTTGAACTGCAACTCGAAAGCCTCACCGGACCTCACGCCGGCTGCGACGACAACTCCGAACCGGCCCCCGCCGAGCGAAACTCACGCACTTAGAGCGCGCCGCGCGGCATCCTGGTCAAAAGCGAAGGTAAACGCATTCTCACTCAGCTCGCGCAGTTCCGCTTCGCTGAAGCCGTAACGATCCCGCGCAATTTGATACTCGCGATTAAGCGACGTGTGGAACATCGCGGGGTCATCCGTATTCAGGATCACTGGCACGCCCGCATCGTAAATGGCGCGAACCGGATGCGCATCGAACGATGCCACCGCGCCCGTCATCACGTTGCTCGAAATAGAAATCTCGAGCGGAATCCGGTGTTCGGCAAGGTGCCGAAGCAGAACGGGATCCTCCGCGGCACGGATGCCGTGGCCGATGCGTTCCGCGCCGCCCTCGAGCGCCTCCCATACCGATTGCGGCCCGGTGGTCTCCCCCCCGTGAACCGTCAAACGCAAGCCCGCGCGGCGCGCCTTCGCAAACACGCCGCGAAAATGGCGGGCGGGTCCCAACTGTTCGCTTCCGCCAATACCAAAGCCCACCACGCCGCGCCCCCGGCACTGGATGGCGAGTTCGAGCACCTCTTCCGCGGCCGCCACCGGGAACTGGCGGATGGCGTCAAAGATCCAGCGCACCGGGAACGGCGCTTCCGCGGCCACCGCCGCCAGCGCCTCGAAGGTTGCGGCGGCGTCCTGCCGCTTCCACAACAAAACGCCCACGGAAAGCATTACCTCCGCGTAGCGAACATTCTGTTTCGCGAGCGTCGCGAACAGATCTCGCGCAACTTCCGCGTGGTCCTCCGGAGTACGCAGATTCCGGGCAACCCACTTGAAACTTTCAAGGAACTGCGTGAAATCGCTGAAGCGATAGTGGGAGCGGATTTCTTCGATACCGAGGTCAGGAAGCAGGCGCGCGAGCGTTTCCGGCTCCGCCGAGCCTTCGAGATGCAAGTGCAATTCCGCCTTGGGCAGAGACGCGATCCAGCCGTCGATTTCCAAGTTCATTTCCACTTCCGCCGATGTTGCAATAATAGACGGAATGACACCTGAAGGTATGGAAGCGATTGTCGGCGGATATCATGGCGACCCCTTTCGCGTGCTGGGGCCGCACTCCGTTTCGGACGCCAAAACCGGCGGCACGGCCTGGACCGTCGTCACGTTTCAGCCTCAAGCCACCTCGGTGGAATTCCTCGCCGGAGACCCGCCGAGCGGGAAATCCGCCGCGAAAAACCGTGCCGCGCGGGAGATGCAACGTGTCCATCCTCACGGGGTTTTTGTCCTCAAATTGAATGAGACGCCGGGAAATTACCGCTTCCGTGTCACGGACTATAACGGCCATACGGCCGAAATGGAAGATCCGTACCGCTTCCCTCCTCTCATGAGCGATTTCGATATCCATCTCCACGGCGAGGGCACGGATTCCGAAACATATTCAAAAATGGGCGCGCACCTTGCCGAAATGCAGGGTGTGCATGGCGTGCGCTTTACCGTCTGGGCGCCGAACGCGGAAGTGGTATTCGTGGTCGGCGACTTCAACGACTGGGATCCACGCCGCAACCCAATGCGGCTTCGCAACGGAGGCATTTGGGAGATCTTCATTCCGAACGCGGGCGCCGGAACCGCCTACAAGTATTTCGTGAAGTCGAAATACCACGGCTACCAGCAATTGAAATGCGACCCCTACGGCTACTACATGGAAGTGCCGCCCAAATCCGCTTCCATCGTCTGGGATATCGATGCCTACCAGTGGAACGACGCCGCATGGCTCGAGGAGCGCGGACGCAATGACTGGCTCAAGGAGCCGATCTCGATCTATGAGGTCCATCTCGAAAGCTGGATGCGGGATCCGGAAGGCAAGCCGCTCGGCTATCGCGAGCTTGCGCGAACTCTCATCCCTTACGTGAAGCAGATGGGCTACACGCACATCGAACTGCTGCCTATCGCCGAGCACCCCTTCAGCGGATCCTGGGGC
>CAZXBZ010000463.1:0-2460 GCA_964639135.1 uncultured Solibacteraceae bacterium
CGTCTGCTGCCGGTTGAGCGTCTCCGCGTCGGATAGAAGCAGGCGGTGTTCTCCGGCGGGAATCTGGGCGGGGATCTTGACGGCAAAATCGCGCTCCAGCCGCTTGCCCCGGTAGGGCCGGAGAAAAACCTTCACATTCACGGTATCTCCCGGACGCACTTCACTCTTATCCATCCAGGCATTCTCAATGGAGGCAATGCGGCGCTCCGGCAGCAGATCCACCGTCATGTCCACACTTCGCACGCGCGGCGCGGTCACGGAATTCTGGAAAATCTGGTTGAACTTATCCGCCCACCAGCCGGCCAGCATCAGGTGAGCCGGCATCGGGAGATCTTCCTGAGGGCGGATGGTGGAGAGTTCCAGTTTCTGATGGTTTTCGAATTCGATGGATCCCTGGAAGCGGTAGGTGGCGTTGTCCATGAAATCGTTCAGGCCATTGATCGAGTTGAACAGCGTCAGCATCATCAACACCGGCGTCCATTTCTGATGGACGAAAACCTGAAAGCCAAGGTCCTTCTCCTTGCGCAACTGGTTCCTGTCATCGAAGCTGCGGACCTTTACGGCTACGGGCACCATCCCGGCGCTCTCCCCGAGGATGCCCATGATGCCGCTATGGCGATCCTGCCGAAGCGCGCCCACCACCTCCGTGGCGTTGGCCACCTTATTCGGCTGGAACTTGCTCGAAAGCACGGTCAGCACTTCTCCCTTGGCCATGGGCATGCTGACGGGCCCGAGGTTGAAGAACGAGTGTCCGAACGCGAGAACACGCTTGCCGTCGTTGTATGTCACCGTTCCCAGGCCGGTGATCGACATGTCGCCGGATACGAGCACGCCCGCGATCGGCGCTCCGGGACGCAGGGAGTCTTCCCATCCCACCGCGGGCTTCGCGGTATTCATGGCGGCGCCCGCGCCCCCGCGCACGGGGCTAAGGCCCATCTGGCGCAGCATCGGGCCGAAAGTATCCAGCGTGTCGTCCGTGAAGCCGCTGAAGGAGAGAGGCGTTTCAATCGGGGTCAGCCGCGTACCGGCCAGCAGAGTATTCGCGGGAGCGCCCGCCGCCATCACCCGCCGCGCCAGACCATCGGGGAGATCCAGCCCGGCGGTATCGGCTGCCTTTTCCGGCGTCTTCGCGCCCGCGGGCAGTGTTTCGTCAAACTCGCTGATCTCCAGCATCTGCTCGATCGGCGTGATGCCGCAGATGGCATCGGGCGAGAATACACTCAGCCGGAGCGAAACCGCGCCCAGTAACTTTTCACCGATGTAAACCGGGCTGCCGCTCATGCCTCCGGCGACGTTGGTCTCGGCCGCCTTGCCGCCCATTTTTGCGAGGATGATATCCTGCCGCGGGCCCCAGGCGTTCTTCCAGAGGCCGATGATCTCGATGGGCACCGGCTCGGCGTCGCTGCCGAGAAAGGCGGTCCACGCAATGGCGCGCATGCCCGGCTTCAATTCGCTAAGCGGAAAAACCTCGACGGCTCCCGCGCGCGGCGCCTGTAAGGCGGAAACCACGCGGGCTTCCGGCGTCGCGGACACGGGGGCGGTATTTGTCGCAACCGGCTGCGCGGACAGCACAAAAGCCGCCAGCAACACAGGAAGAGTCGCGCGGAGCATGGAATGCATACGGCTCCTGGCTTGTGAATTCGAGGCGTGAAATCGATCGGTGGAAACGAAGTCTGCCGTTTCTATAGATTATGGGCGAGAACCCGGTTACGTTACAAACAATCGGCGAGCGGAATCCATCTCAATAGAGATCGCGAGACTTTAGTAAGCTATTAGCTCCGGAGGTCCGAATGGCTTTTTATCACATTCCCACGCGTCGCGGATTTCTGCGCCAATCGATCGGTTCGGCGGCGGCCGCGGCCAGTCTCGCCGCCTTCGCGTCACCCGCCCGAGCCCAAAGCTCCCGCATCCGGTGGGCGATTCTGTCCGACATTCACATTCCCACGGACGTGAAGAACGAATACCGGGGCTTCCGGCCGTACGAGAACCTGAAGCAGGTAGCTCCCGCGGTGGCGGAATCCGGAGTCGCGGGCGCGCTGGTAAACGGCGACCTGGCGCGCCTCGAAGGTTTCGCGAGCGATTACGTGAACGTGAAAGCGCTGCTGACTCCCATTCTCGACAGGATGCCGGTGGCCCTGGCCATGGGCAACCACGACAATGTTTCGAACTTCTCCGCCGTATTCTCCACTTCCGCGGGGGAGGATCAGGCAATTCGTAACAAACACGTGGTGACGGTCGATGCCGGTCCGGTGAAACTGGTGGTGCTCGATTCCCTTTTACGGACAAACCTCACCGGCGGGCTGTTGGGCAAAGAGCAGCGCGTCTGGCTCGAACAATACCTGCCCACTGTCCAGAATCAGCCGGTGATCGTGTGCCTCCATCACACCCTCGGCGACCGCGATGGCGATCTTTTCGATACGGATAGATTCCTGAGTATCCTCGCGGCCAATCTCAACGAGA
>CAZXBZ010000464.1:0-2448 GCA_964639135.1 uncultured Solibacteraceae bacterium
CGGAACCCCGGCTTCACGCGCGAGGATTACGAGGCGGTTTTCCGGGAGTACCTGGGCGTCGAAAAAACGCTCTGGCTGCGGAGCGGAATCGCGGGGGACGACACCCACGGCCACATCGATGACGTTGCGCGTTTCGTGGATGAGTACACCGTGGTGGTGGCCAGCGAGGCGAACCAGGAGGATCCGAATTACGGACCGCTGCGCGAGAACTACCGGCTGCTGCGGCGGATGACCAACGCGAAAGGCAACGGGCTCCACGTGGTGAAGTTGCCCATGCCGGCGCCGGTGATCTTTGAGGGGCAGCGGCTGCCGGCAAGCTACGCGAACTTCTACATCGCGAACGGTATTGTGCTGGTGCCGGTATTCAACGATCCGGCGGATCGGGTGGCGTTGAATACGCTGGCGCGCCTGATGTCGAGGCACACGGTGATCCCGGTCTATTGCCGCGATCTGGTGCTGGGCCTCGGAACCCTGCACTGCATGACCCAGCAGCAGCCGGAATGATGGCCGGCGGCCGCGCGCGGCTTAGCGCGCGGAGAGCCAGAGATCAAGCGAGGCGCGCTGTGCCTGGGTCTGGCCGGGAGAAGTCTCCAGCCGCCAGGAGAACACCGGTTCCGCGCGGAAAGCAGCGGGAAGCTTGACGAGCGCGCCGCGGCGCGCCACCAGCAACTCCGCCGTGTCTCCCGGCCGGTAATACTCACCGAGGCGCGGCCAGAAGGTGGCCGAGACGCGGCGGTCCCCGATGGCGAGGATTTCATCATCCACGTTGAGCCCCGCTTCGTAGGCGGGGGTATTTCGCGGAACGCTTGCAACGAATACGCTGGCGCCGTTCACGCGCGTGCCCGCGCCCAGCCAGCCCGCCGGTTGTTTTTCATGCTCGCCGTCGCGCGCTGTCTCGGACGCCGGCGGCTGAAAGCGCAAGCCGAAGTGCGCGAGTTCCGCCGTGTAGTCGAAATCCGCGGCTTCGTTTTCCAGCTTTTCCACCCACTCCGCCACCTCGCGGCCGGCGGTCTCCCGGATGCAGTCACGGAATTCGCCGGGAGTGAAGCCGGTGTCTCCGGAAAAGCGCTGGTAGGCGAGGCGCATCACATCGTCAAGGCTCTTTCGGTCGCCCGTCGCGGCGCGGATACGGGCGTCGAGCAGAAAGCCCATCACCGTCCCCTTGGTGTAATAGCTGATGCCCGTGTTCGGAGAATTTTCATCGGGGCGGTAGCCCTTGATCCAGGCGTCGTACGACGATTCCGCCACCGACTGCACGAGGCGTCCGGGTTGCGATTGGAGTTCCGTGATGGCTCCCGAAAGGCGCGCGAGATAATCCTCCGGCGTGATAAGGCCCGCCCGCACAAGCGCCAGGTCCGCGTAATAGGACGTCAGCCCTTCGCTCACCCACAGGCTCGGAGTGTAATTTTCCGCCTCGTAATCGAAGGGGCCGAGCGCGCGGGGGCGGAGGCGCTTGACGTTCCAGACGTGGAAGTATTCGTGGCTCAGCAGGGAGAGCCAGCCACCCTGGGGCGGCTTCGCGTTGGGATTGCCGTAGAAGGCGTCGTCGCTGCGCGTCGTCCAGGCGCTGGTCATCAGGGTCGTGGAATTCTTGTGCTCCAGCCCGCCGCCCGCCTCCACGAGCATATTGAAAAAGACGTATCTCTCATAAGGGATTTGCCCCCACATGGCCGCGAACTGCTCGACGATGCGCCGCGCCGCGTCGGCGCTCTTCGGGCCGTCCCACAGGGGGCTGGCGGGAGTGTTCACGATCTGGTGCTTTTTGCCCTGTACCTCAAATTCGAAAATATCCGGGTTGCCGGCAATGATCGGGCTATCGACCAGCGTGTCGTAATCCGCCGCGAAAAAAGAGCTATCGCCGTCCGCGGCGGGAAGGGAAGAGACGGCCTGTTTCCACCCCGAAGGCAATTCGACGCGGATCACGTGAGGCCGGTTATTCTGCCCGGCGAGGGAGAGATAGGTGGCGGCGCCCTGCAGCATCGCGAACGAGCTGTCGACAAAGTTCGTGCGCACGCTCATCTCCCGGCAGTAGACGGGGTAGCGGAGAGTAACGCGCGCCGCGCCGCCCGTCATGACGCGCCAGCGATTCTTACTGCTTTTCGTCACGGCGAGCGGCGCTCCGGCGCTGTCCGCGGCCGTGACGGTATCGATATTGCGCGCGTACTCGCGCACCAGATACGAGCCGGGCGTCCAGACCGCCATGAAGACTTCCATTTCCGGCGCGCCGTCCGTGGGAAAGGTGCTCTCCACTTCGACGTAGTTATTTTTTGCGCCGGGAAACCGCAGGGTGTGACGAATGGGTTCGATGTCCTGGGCTGAACCGGCGAGCGCGGCCAGTAGAATTCCGGAGCTCATCAGAATTACTCGAAGGAAAATATCGATCTGCATGTTGGTATCCATGGATTGCCGCGCGGCCTGCTTGATGGAGGAATATCCGTTCGAAGCTTA
>CAZXBZ010000465.1:0-2437 GCA_964639135.1 uncultured Solibacteraceae bacterium
AGCGAGGTCATCGAAGCCTCCCTTGCGAGCGGAAAAGCCGTGGTAACGGCGAACAAAGAGCTGATGGCCAAGCGCGGGGTGGAATTGTGGCGGATGGCGAGCGCGGCCGGACGCCCGCTGGCGATGGAGGCGAGCGTCGCCGGAGGCATTCCGATTCACACGGTGCTGCGGGAGGGGATCGTCGGGGATCGTATCGAAGCGATGGCCGGCATTCTCAACGGCACGTGCAATTTCATCCTTACCGAGATGGAGAAAGCGGGCCGGGGCTTCGATGAAGTGCTCACCGAGGCGCAGCAGCTTGGTTACGCGGAAGCGGATCCCTCCGCCGATGTGGATGGCTATGACGCCCGTTCCAAATTGGCGATTCTGGCGGCGCTTGCCTTTGGGTGCAGAGTGCCCGTGGAAGACATTTACGTGGAAGGCATCCGCCGCGTGAGTGATGTGGATTTCGCTTACGCCTCGCAGTTGGGGCACACCATTCGCCTGCTCGGGGTTGCGCGGATCTCGGAGGATGGCCTGGCGCTTTCGGTGCGGCCGGCGCTGCTGCCGAAATCGGCGATTCTGGCCAATGTCAGCGGCTCATACAATGCAATTTGGGTGAAGGGTGCTTACGGCGCGGATAGCTTTTATTACGGCCGCGGAGCGGGGGCGCTGCCCACGGGCGTGGCGGTGGTGAGCGACATTATCCACGCGGGCCGCGAAATGCTTAGCTGCCGACAAAACCGGGTTTCCCCGTACAGCTTCCGGCAGCTTTCCACGTATAAGCCCGCTCCCGCCGCTTCTTTCAAGCAGCCGTATTACCTGAGATTCCGCGTGGAGAATCGCTTCGGAATTATCGCGGATCTGGCGGCAATCCTGCGCGATCACGGAATTGGTATCGATGCGGTGGGGCAGATTCCGATCACCAACTGGCGGGATTTGCCGTTCGTCATCACCGTGGAACCGGCGACGCACGGACAGATCCAGGGTGCGGTGGAAACGATGTCCCGCCTCGAATACCTGGTGGATGCCCCGCTCGTGATGCCGATGTTAACGGGCTTCTGAACGAGCGTCAGTGGCTGTTGAGCTTCTCCGTTAGCACGAGAGGGTTTTCCAGACGGAAGTTGATGCGCGTTTCGGGAGGGATTTCGGCCGGCTTTCCGCGGGTAACGAGAACCGTGCCGGCGCCGGCGCCGCCCCCCGCGGCCGCTCCGATGGCCGCCCCTTTGCCACCGCCGAAAATCGCTCCAAGCGCCGCGCCAATACCCGTGGCGATGCCGACTTTCGTGGCATCGGATTTTGTGCTTTTCTCGGCTTCCATCGTGAAGTTCTGTGTGCTGACGTCCGCCGTCTGACCGTCCGAGGTGTTAATCCTGGTCAGCGCGATGGCAATTTGCGCCACGCCTTTTACGCGGCCCGATTCCGTGACTTCGACAACCTTCCCCTCCACCTTCGATCCGCGTTCGGCGATCACCATGTCTTCAAATATCAGGGGCTGGTCGAGCGTGCCGTTGAAGGTATCTTCCGCGGAGTTTGATTTCGACGATAGCGGCTGGATGGTGCGGATAGTGAGGATGGTTCCAGCGGGGATCGTGACTGTCCGGGGAGGAGCCACCGCGTGAGTTTGCTGGGGAGTTACGCTTTCCGGACGCATCAGCTCATAGCGTTCGGCGGCGGGCTTAACCGGCTCGGCGCTCGCCACCGCGGCGGATGGATGGGTTTCCGGCATCGCGGATGGCGGCTCCACCCGAACGGTTTGCACGGACGCCGGGGCCGGGCTGGGGCGGGCGGCTGGCTCGGCGCCTGGCGGGGTGGGCCGCGGCGCGGTGGCCGGCTTTGGAGGCTGGGCTTTCACTTCCACCTGGCGGATAGCCGCGGGGCGTGGCGGCGAGCCGGTCTCCGGCTTCGCGGCTTCAGGCTGCGCGGCGGCGGGCGTGGCGGCCGCGGGGGCGCTGATGGCCGCCTCTGGAGGAGCGGGCTCCGTGGGGGATATCGCAGTGGCCGTCTCCAGCCCAGGCTCCGGAACCGGCGCGCCCCGGTCTTTCAGAAGATTCAGGCCGAGCAGCGCGGCTACCAGAATCAGCGCCGCCAGAATACCCCATTGCACATATTTCATCGTTCGTTACCCCCGCCGACCGTTCGACGTTCTCCGCGATGCCGCCGTTACCCGAATTCGCCACGCCCGGTAGCGGCCGGCAGCCGCTTTGGCGGCCGTTCCGCGGGGTAATCGATACATCGGGGCATCCAGGCTAGACTAAAGAAGTAGAGTCAGCATGCACCCTTTCCCCACAGAGTTTGCGATCGGTCCGGTGCGGGTGACGCCCGCCACCGTGCTCGCACCGATGGCGGGCGTCACCGATACCGTCTTCCGCCAGTTTATCCGGGCACAGGGCGGTTGCGGATTGCTGATGACCGAGTTCACCAGTTCCCATGGCGTGGTGGCGGCGATCGACCGGGA
>CAZXBZ010000466.1:0-2437 GCA_964639135.1 uncultured Solibacteraceae bacterium
TGGACATGCTTGGACTTCACCATATTGAGACTAAGATTATTCCGAATACCCCGGCATATCTCAAGGGAGATCAGTACCAAACTGGCATGGAAGTGGAAAGCCGGGAGCGCCAAAGCCTGGCTTTGCGCTTCAACTGGCGAGCATTTTTTGCCTCAAATCCTTGATGCGATCCCGAAGCCGGGCAGCCTTTTCAAACTCGAACTCGCGGGCGGCCGCGCGCATCTGCTCCTCGAGCGAACCGACCAGAGCGTCGATCTCCTCGACGGAAACCGGCGTCTCCTCAACCGCCGGTTCGACGGCCGTGAGATCCACGTAATCCCCTTCCGCGATCTGGACAAGCAACGTGTCGACGGGCTTGACGATGGTTTGTGGCACAATGCCGTGCTCTTCGTTGTAAGCTTCCTGCAGGGCGCGCCGCCGGGTGGTTTCATCGATCGCATTCCGCATGCTATCGGTCATGACATCGGCATAGAGCACCACTAGCCCGTTGACGTTACGAGCGGCCCGGCCCATTGTCTGGATCAACGAGCCTCGTGAACGGAGAAAGCCTTCCTTATCCGCGTCGAGGATGGCCACCAGCGACACTTCCGGCAAATCGAGACCCTCCCGCAGAAGGTTTACGCCGATCAGCGCGTCGAACTCTCCTTTCCGGAGGCCGCGGAGAATCTTCACCCGATCAAGCGTGCTTACTTCCGAATGCAGATACTGACATTTCACGCCCACTTCGCTGTAGTATTCCGCGAGATCCTCGGCCATCTTCTTGGTGAGCGTGGTGACGAGGACCCTTTCGTTCGCTTCCGTGCGCACCCGGATCTCGTGGAGCAGGTCGTCCACCTGGCCCTTGATGGGACGCACCTTGACCACGGGGTCCAGCAGGCCCGTGGGCCGGATAATCTGCTCCACGAATTCACCTTGCGTCCGCTCCAGTTCGTAGGGGCCGGGCGTCGCGGAGACATAGAGCAATTGGTGGGTTTTCGCCTGAAATTCCTCGAACTTGAGCGGCCGGTTGTCGAGGGCGCTTGGAAGCCGGAAGCCGAAACTTACCAGATTCTCCTTCCGCGAGCGATCGCCGTTATACATACCGCGCAACTGCGGGATCGTCTGATGGCTTTCGTCAATCAGCAGCAGCGTATCCTGGGGCAGATAGTCGAAAAGCGTCGGCGGCGGTTCCCCCGGCGCCCGCCCCGTGAAGTGCCTGGAGTAGTTCTCAATCCCGTGGCAATAGCCGATCTCCCGCATCATTTCAAGATCGAACTTGGTGCGCTGCCACAGGCGCTGCGCTTCAACGGCCTTGCCGCTCCGTTCAAGCTCCGCGTGACGCGCCTGGAGTTCCCTGTCGATCGAGGCCATGGCCATTTCGCGCGTGGGAACACTCATGACGTAGTGCGATTTCGGATAGATGGGGAGGCGGTCAAACGTTTCCCGCACGACACCCAGGACGGGATCCACGCGGGAAAGCGATTCCACCTCGTCGCCCCATAGCTCGATGCGCAGAGCGGAATCGTCATAGGTGGGAAACACCTCGATCACGTCACCCCGCACTCGAAAAGTGCCGCGGCGGAAATCGCCGTCATTCCGTTCATAGAGGATATCCACGAGCTTCGCGAGAATGTCCTTGCGGGAGATGCGCTGGCCCTTTTCGAGCATCAGCAACATTCCGTAATAGGCCTCGGGCGAACCGAGTCCGTAGATGCAACTCACACTCGCGACAATGATACAATCCCGGCGCTCGAAGAGGGATCGCGTCGCGGAAAGGCGAAGCTTATCCAGCTCCTGGTTAATAGTCGCTTCTTTTTCAATATAAGTGTCGGTTGACGAAATGTAAGCTTCCGGCTGGTAGTAATCGTAATAACTTACAAAGTACTCGACCGCGTTATCGGGAAAGAAGGTTTTGAATTCCTGGTAAAGCTGCGCCGCCAGGGTTTTATTATGAGCCAGAACCAAGGCGGGCCGGTCCAGTTCCTCGATGATCTTCGCCATCGTGAACGTCTTCCCGGAGCCGGTGACACCGAGAAGCACCTGATGGCGCTCTCCCTCGCGGAAGCCGCGCGTGAGTTCCGCGATCGCGGCCTTCTGATCGCCACGCGGCTCGTAATCGACACCCAGATGAAACACCATTTCTTCAGGATATCGACGAAGCGGAGGCTATACGCGTTTCCAGAGAGGGAGCGGCGCCGGGTGTCATGCTCTCCGGCGCCGCCATGGAAACGAACGGATCAGTTATGGTAATGCAGGCTCTCCGCCAGCCGCGGGTCTCCGGCGGGCACGGGAGGCGCGGCCTTCATCCCCTTCACGAACAAGAGGACAAAGAGCGCGGAAGCCGCGACCACGGCCCCGATATCCCAGATACCGAGCGACGGATTTTGCTGGCCGGTGGCTGGCTGCACCATCAGGAACACATCCAGCCAGCGGCCCACCAGCACCACCGCGGCCACGC
>CAZXBZ010000467.1:0-2430 GCA_964639135.1 uncultured Solibacteraceae bacterium
CCACCATTGACATGGGCTACGTCACCCGCGTGAATCATGCGGCTACTCTGGCCTATACCCGGATGTTCACACCCGCCATCATCAACGAACTGCGCTGGGGCATGGCTACGAACAACCTGCCCATCCGGCCGCCGATCAGCGGTCGGCAGTTCGTCCAGGAACTCGGTCTTCAGGGCTTGGCGCCGGACTTGCCGGATGTTCCCGGCATCCTGGTCGTGGGCTTTCAGGGTTTAGGCTTGGATGGTATCAACCAGGGGAACTTCCGCGATCCCGGCAACAAGGATTTTATCCAGAATTTCCAGGATCAAATCTCCTTTTTCAAGGGCCGGCACAACCTGAAAGTCGGTGCCAACATTACGCGAGCCCACTGGCAGCATTATGCGGCGGATGCCAATCTGTTCGGGAACCTCTCGTTCTCGGACCGCTACACGGGTTTTCCCTATTCGGACTTTCTGCTGGGAATGCCGACGACCGCCCGGCGGTCCTTTCCGCCTCTGCATCGAGACCAGTTGCGCTATCAGTACGATTTCTTCATCACGGACGATTTCAAGCTTAATTCCAGGGTGACCCTGAATCTCGGGCTGCGTTACGAATTGCATCCCGGTTGGCGTGAACTGAACGGCAATCTTTCGATGTTCGACATCGGCTCGGGCAGCATCGTTGTGCAGGACGGCTCCCTGAGCCAGGTGAGCCCGCTCTTTCCGCATAACTATGTGGATATCGTGGAGGCCAAGACCCTTGGCCTTCCAGGCAAAACGCTGCTGCGCACGGACCGCAACAACTTCGCACCCCGAATCGGCGTGGCCTTGCGGCCCTGGGGCAACGCCACCGTGATCCGCGCGGGAGCCGGACTCTACTACGATGTCGCACCCAGGAGCCTCACCATGGGCGCCCTGCCGTTCGTCGTGAATGAAGAACCGTTTAACAACCCGGCGGGAGCCCCCGCGGTCATTCTGCCAACCGTCTTTCCGAGCGCCGGCACGGCGGGTCCGTCATCGGTGAGCCTGCCCACAGCCGTGAATCCAAATCTGCGGATGCCTTACAGTATGCAGTACAGCTTCACTATTGAGCATTTACAGTGGGATACCGGTTTCCGGGCTTCCTACGTGGGCACGAACACGCGCCAGGGACAATACCAGTACAACTACAATTCCCCGGTTCCGGACGCACAGCTTTTTATCAATAAATCACGGCCGTTTCCGCAATACCCCACGATCAACTACATCACCAACGGAGCTGGACATCAGTTCAACAGCCTTACCGCGGAAGCCGAGAGGCGCATGGTTCGCGGCCTCCAGTTGCAGACCTCCTGGGTGTGGGCACGCGATATCGGAGACCTCGAAAGCGGCGAGTCCGCCGAGAACCCGTTTGACCGGGCACGCGAGCGGTCCGTTTGGCCCGACATCCCAACGCACCGCTTCACCACCAACTTCCTTTACCAGTTGCCATGGGGTAAGGGCCAGCCCTTCCTCTCGAACGCCGGTCCGCTTGTCGATGCGCTCGTCGGCGGCTGGGAGATCAGTGGCATTTACAGCTACTACTCCGGGCAGTTTTTGACGCCGTTGTGGACCGGCCCGGATCCCACCGGCACCGCGTACACCTCGAGTGCCACCCGCCCGGTGGTTACCATTCGGCCAGACCATCTTTACGATGCCAATCTGTCCTCCGGGGAACGAAGTCTTGACGGCTGGTTCGACCCCAATGCCTTCGGGGCTCCGGCGATTGGCCGCTTCGGAACCTCCGCGAAGGGAGTCATCAAAGGCCCCAATGTCAACGTCTGGCACGCCGGATTCTTCAAGTCGTTTCACATCAACGAGGATGTCCGGCTGCGCTACGAAGCAACGGCAACCAACTTCTTTAATCACCCGAACTACAGCAACCCCGCCACCAATATTTCGCAGGCGGCTGCTGTTGGGGTGATTACCGGGGTTGGGGGAGTAAACGGAGCCTCAACGGGAGACCAGCCGGGCGCCCGCGCCTTCCGCATGGGCCTCCGGCTGGAATGGTAGATGCCACTTCGGCACGCCGCCAGCGGCCATATGCTCCGCGCGCCCGTCCTGTTCGGCGCGCGGAGTTTTCTCTCCATCCTGGAAGCCAATCCGGCTTCGTGGAGGCCTGTGCTGCTTCTATAAGATGAGAGTGTCTCCAAACCATGCCATCCGTTACTTTCACCACATCCGGGGTCCTTCAGAAATCGGCCTCCCGAAAAGCAAATGATCGTCTCGTGCTGGACGCGATCCGCCGGAATCCCGGCGTTTCCCGCAACCGCCTCGCACAGATCATGTCTTTCTCTCCGACGTCGACAAACTTTGTCGTAAACCGCCTGCTGAAAGGCGGTCTGATGCGCGAGAAGAAGCTCCGTAACGCGGCTGGGTCCGGGCGCCCGCCCTCGGGTCTTTGGCTCTGTTCGGACGCACTCACCGCAATCGG
>CAZXBZ010000468.1:0-2423 GCA_964639135.1 uncultured Solibacteraceae bacterium
CCTCTTCGCCTTGAGGCCCCCTGACGAAATAGAAGTAGCGACTGCGCCGCAACAGGCGGATTTCATCGCCGAACCGTAATTCCGTCACCTTCCTGGCATTTGCTTCCAGCTCGCTGTAGAGCGGCACGCGCGCCGCGCCCGCATAGACTTTCCCGAGTATTTCTTCCGCACCGCCCTGGTGGCCGCAGCCCGCCAGCACGAAGAAAACAAGCAGGGCCGCCGTGACGAAGACGCCCGTTGCACGGGGTGAATGGGGCGGGCTGGCTGTCAGAAATTCCAAACGGTTCACGGCGTCTGTATCCAGAGTATCAACCGCCTGTTTTGAGCGGGTTTTGACTTGATAACGGCCCCGGCATTGGAGGCGAAGCAACGCCACGAGCGGATGAGCGGGACGAACCCCGGGGCCGCAAGCACGCCCGGCCGGCCTGACGGCTGCTTTCCGCTTGTGGCTTCGCTACCCTGGAAGCATGAGTGGAACACTGGGTTCGAAAGTTGCGTTGATCACCGGCGGCTCGAAGGGCATCGGCCTCGCCGTCGCGAAGAAACTGCTTGCCGAGGGGGCGAGCGTGGCGATCTGCGGGCGCGACGCCGCGACGCTCGGGGTGGCGTCGAAAGGGCTGATCGCCGAGGGCGGGGAAGCGAGAGTAGCGGCTATCCACGCCGACGTCTCGAAGTTCGAGGATGTGCGCGCGATGGTCGCCGAAGTGAAGAAGCGCTTCGGCACCCTCGACATTCTGGTGAACAACGCCGGCTCCGCCGTCTTCAAGAGCGTGGCCGATATGCAGCCCGCCGAATGGCATTCGATGCTCGATACCAACCTCTCCGGCATGTATTATTGCTGCCACGAAGCCTTGCCGCTGCTGAAGCAAAGCAAGAGCGCGTATATTTTCAACGTAGGCAGCCTGGCGGGGCGTTACGCCAGCGCCAATCAGGCCGGATATAACGCCTCCAAGTTCGGCGTGGTTGGCTTTTCCGAAGCGCTGATGCTCGACCATCGCTACGACGGCGTGCGGGTAACTTGCGTGATGCCTGGAAGCGTTGATACGACCTTCAGCAACATGCAAACAGGCCAGGCGTGGAAAATTCAGCCTTCCGATATCGCGGAGACGATCTTCCATCTGCTTTCCCTGCCTGATCGAACGCTGGTGAGCAAGGTGGAAATCCGTCCGTCACGGCCACCGAAGAAATAGTCCGAAGCAGGGCGTGGACGCGCTCCGATGAGGTTTCGCGCGCTGGCGATCTGATAATCTGGGAGATCCGAGAACCACCATGACCAATGAGCTTTCTGTTTTGCGCGCCGATGTGAACCTGTTCGAGCGCATCGACCAGGACATCACCGATATCGTCAAGGAAAGCGTGCTGCTGACGACGCTCGATTCGGCGGTAAACTGGGCGCGCAGCAACAGCATCTGGCCCATGCTCTTCGGCCTTGCCTGTTGCGCGATTGAAATGATGGCGATGTCGGCTTCGCGCTTCGATATCGCACGTTTCGGCGCGGAGGTTTTTCGCGGATCCCCCCGCCAGGCCGACATGATGATCATCGCCGGGCGCGTCTCGAACAAGATGGCTCCCGTGATCCGCCAGCTTTATCAGCAGATGCCCGAGCCAAAGTGGGTGATCTCGATGGGCGCTTGCGCCACATCCACCGGGGTTTTCAATAATTACGCCTTGGTGCCGGTGAACCAGATTATTCCGGTGGACGTATACGTGCCCGGCTGCCCGCCGCGGCCGGAGCAGTTGATCCACGGCATCATGATGCTTCAGAAGAAAATTCAGAACGAGCGTGGCACGGTTCGCCGTGTTCTGAATATCGATTAGCGCACGCACAAGGCTTCGCCCGCGGCTTGGCCGCCGCGCGCTTCCAGGTTCGAGGAAGCTTTCTCGAAGCTTCTCTCCGCCAATGCTAAGATAGGCGCGTAATTCCCGATGAACGCCGCCTTCGTGATTCCCGCCAGCTTGCGCGCCGCGGTGGCGCTGGCCTGGGCGGCGGCGATCGCGGCCGCCTGGCTGGCCGTGCCGCGTTCCATCCCCCTTCATATTCGCGTGCCGTTTCTGCTCGCCGCCTGCGTGGAACTTGCGTTCTATCTCGCGCCCGGCTGGCGGAGTTTCCGGGAGAGCCTCATTCACCGCTTCACGGGGTGGCGTCTGGCCGTGCCGCTGTGGATTTCCACGCTCCTCCCCTTCGCGATCTACTGGGCCGCGACGGGCTCGGGCAGCGTCAAGGGCGCATTCATGCTCGTTGCGCTTACCGGTTCGGCCTCCTGCTGGTACGCCGTCTTCCAGGCGCGCGAGGGTTTCGCCGGGGCCCTCGTGGATCTGGGCTTCCTGGCCCTGATGGCGGCGGTGATGCTCGGCGGCGTTTTCGCCTGGATCTATCCCGACGCCGCCCCGCGGCTTCAAGCGGAATTTCTGGGGCGCGTGAT
>CAZXBZ010000469.1:0-2419 GCA_964639135.1 uncultured Solibacteraceae bacterium
GTGAAGCTGCCCGTGGTGCGCGCGCTCGATGTGGCGCCAACGATCGCCAGACTCTTCGGCATCACGCTCGAAGGAGTGGACGGGCAGGTTATAGCGGGAGTGCTCGAGTAGCAGCCCGGCGGAGAACGCCGCCACGCCGGCCTAACCAGCCGATGGGCATGCCACGCCCCTCGATCCAATCCGTTTACAGTTATGAACTGTGACGGCGTGCTGATCTTACGGATGCCGCTATTGCGCTAATTTGTATGGAAGAAGAGGCGTCGCGGGCCCGCCCGAACCAGGGGCAGGATGCACGCGTATCCCGGCCCGCGCCGCGAATCACCGCATAAGGATGGAGTGGGCGCATGAGGCTCCCGATAGCCGCGATCGCCGGATTGAGCTTGATCGTTCTTACGGCATGCGCGGTGTCTTCATCGACGGAAGGCACAACGCCGCACTCCGCCATCGTCTCTGAAAGCACCCCTCTCGATGCGGGTTCGTGCGCGAAGAAGGTGGATGCCGGAGATCCAGACGAAACGCCGTACCTGCAATGCCCAGGCGTGGGAGGCTATTCGCTGATCGTGCGGAGCGTTGAATCGGGCCGGAAATCCGTGGACCTGGTGGACTCCGCCGGACTGGCGCATCCTCTCGCCTATCAGGAAACCATCACCCGGGCGATGTCCAATCTCAAGGGCGCGGCGGAATGGCGGGTAGCCACGCGAGAGGGCAAGCCAGTTCCCCTCTCTCTCACGGTTCACGTCGAAGCCAGGGAAAACCTGGATGAGCCGGAAGAGGTAACCCACGCCTATCTCGCGATCGCGAAAATCACTCCCGGCGGCGCTTGCGTCACCGACCGGATACTCGAAGGCACCAAGACCCCCGAGCAGCTTCAGGAAATCGCCGACTCGGCACCAGACCGGGCGTGCGCCTCCACACTTCCGCCACTCACCGACAACGGGCCAGATTGCGAGAACCGCCATGCCGACACCGGTGGAATTCATGAACCGCTACCGTAATATTCACGTGAGCGCGGTCATCGACGACGCGGCGCGGGGCGTGTGCCGACTGGGTTCGCACACGGCCCAACTCCGCAAATACTTCATGATGGATTGGACGGACGGCGCCGAGGAGCGAAGCGACTACAACACCGTCACGCGCGGCTCCGCGCGCGATATCTGGTTCCAGGCGAATAAGGAGCGGATTAAAACGGCGGCCATGGGCAAGGGTGCGCCCGAGGATTATGCCCTGGCGCTGGAATGGGCGGTTCGCTCGGGTAAAATCCAAAACGTGACGCAGGCGGCGATCCAGAAGTATTTCGACGACCACCTCGGCATCGATTGCTCCGGCTTCGTCACCAACTATCTGGCCGCCGCCGGGAAAAAGACTTACTCCGCGAACACAGTCCGTAATACAAGCGCGGCATCGTACTTCAAGGCTTCCTCGGCGGTGAACGACCCATTCCAGGTCCGGCGGGGAGATCTGCTCGTTTGGATGACGGGTAACACGGTAAAAAACCACCCTGGCCATATCGCGGTGGTGGAATCTTACGCCGCGCAATGCCGCCCCAACGGAAACATGCGCGTGGTGGAAGCCACGGGCGCGTCCGGAGCCAATCCGAAGCTGCTGGATTCCATGTATTCCGTGGAACAGATTCTCCCAAAAAATGCCACGAGGCCGGCAATGATTCTGGTCGTGAATCGCCACGGCACCTCGGGCCACCACGTGGCGGTGATTCGGGTCTAACCGCGGCGTATCGATTCGACTTACGCGCCCTTCCCGCTTCCACCGGCCCAGGCTGGATTGTTTTTCGCGCCAGCCTATCCGCTCTGATTTTTCCGGAATTCTCTCCGTCCCTTTTCTTCGTCTCGCCGCCAAGGCAGGGTACGCTAAAAGGTAGGCGTGAAGCGCCGGAAGAGGAGGCCGCATGGCTCGGGATGAGATCTTCAAGACATCCAACCCCACATTGAACAGCCGGGTTTTTCAATCCGGGCGCGAGGTGGTGTTCGGCGAGACGATGACGGTGAATGGCGTCATCAACAAGACCGGATTTTTGCTGCTGCTGGTGACGCTGGGAGCCATCTGGCCCTGGACGCTGGCGTTCGAAAACCCAGGGACCCCCCTGGTCTCCGTGCTGATGATCGTGGGATTGATCGGCGGGCTCGCGATGGCGCTCGCGACCGTATTCAAGAAGGAATGGGCCCCCGTGACGGCGCCCGCCTACGCGCTGCTCGAAGGCCTGGCGCTCGGCGGCATTTCCGCGATCTTTGAACAGCGCTACCCCGGCATCGCGCTGCAGGCGGTGGCGCTCACGTTCGCGGTGCTGGGCGTGATGCTGTTTGCCTACCGCACCGGCATCGTGAAGGTCACGGAGAAGTTCAAGCTGGGCGTGGTGGCGGCGACGGGGGCGATCTTCATCGTGTATCTCGCGGGCTTCGTATTG
>CAZXBZ010000470.1:0-2399 GCA_964639135.1 uncultured Solibacteraceae bacterium
CCGCGCGGCCGAAGCGAATCCGAGTGGATGCTGGAGAGAATGTCGCGGGTATCGATTTTCAAATTCAAAGAGAGGCTGTCGTTGCCGGGCGCGTACTCGATGCGAAAGAGCGGCCGGCGCCCGGCCAACGCGTGATGGTGTATGCGCCAGGATATAGCCAAGGAATGCGAAGCTATGACCTGCGAGGCGCCGCCCGCACCAACGATCTCGGTGAGTTCCGGATTGCCGGATTGACCGCCGGACGCTACTACCTGGTGGCGGTTCCCGCGATACTACGCATCCAGAGGCCTTCTCGCCGGCCGCCGGCGCGGCCAGACTCTCAACCGCGGGAACCGGTGGAGACAGAAGTGCGCACGTTCTACATGGGTACGCCATCACCCGTTGGGGCGACACCACTCGATCTCGGCGGGGGCGAACTGCGTGAAGGCGTGGATCTTATCCTCGCCCGCGTGAAGACTTACTGCGTCAATGGGACGATCGATCGAACGGGCGGCGAGACCGCTAACCTCACCCTTATCGAACAGGATGGTGATTGGAGCCTCACTATTGGCAGTGGCTCGTTCCTGGATGGGCAAGATTTCGAGGTCTGTGGATTCCCGCCGGGTTCTTACTACCTGTTCGCGGCAACAGCAACACCCAAAGGTCACGTGGCGCGTATATCAAGAATCGATTTCATCGTGAGTAACCGCGACGTCGCGCTGGGTGGCGTCATGCTTGAGAACCCCATGGAGATTGCGGGAGAACTGAGCGTCACCGGCGCGGAAACCGGTTCGCCGCCGCTTGAAGGCGTCTTTATTGCTCCACGGCCGGCAGGCCGGATTCCATACATCAACGAGGCTCCGGAAATCGAACTGCAACACACAGGATCTTTCGTTCTGCCTGGCATCTTCACGGGAGACTACTGGGCCACCTTCCGCCTGCCCCCAGGGCTTTACGTCAAGGAAGCAAATTGCGGCGTCGTCAACGCACTCCGGGAACCTCTGCAAGCCAGTTGCGGACAATTCCATGTGGTTCTGGGCGCTGATGGAGCCACAATTTCCGGGAGGGTGATCGCCGAGGAAGGCAACTCGCCCGTCAGCGGGGCAACCGTCGTATTATTTCCCGCGCCACTCCCGGATCCGATAGTTCCCGGAGTATTCCGGACGATAGATACCGATCAGAATGGCGAATTCGAGTTCGCCAGCATCGCTCCAGGCAAGTACCGGTTGCTCGCCTTTCGAGACTCGGGGAGCCGGGAAGCGGAAGATCCGGAGCTTGTGCGCCAATGGCAATCGAGGGGTGAGGAAATTCATATCGGAAAGCACGAGCAAAAGCTGGTTGCCTTGAAGCCACTCAGTAAACGGTAGGACCACGGGTCTGAGGCGATGGCCCAATCGATCCCTCTTTTTGTTGTCGGCAATCCAATATTCCACACCCTGTGCATGCCGAGCCGCTTAAAAGCCGCCAGGTGGAGTATCCCTGTTTCTCGCGATCACCAGGAGGGGTAAAGCAGCGGGCCGCGAGACCCGGATGGAACCCAGCCAGATGCAGGTTGAGGCTCACCGGATGGCGGATAGTCTTGTTGTGTCTTCGAGCCGGGCACACGCGCCCGCGGTCCGAGGTAACGCCGCCGGCGCGGCGCACGCATTCGGCTCGAACGAAACCAGACGTATAAAACGCCTGGCCAATGCCTGCCCGTCGCTCACACGGCGTGTTGCCGCTTGTTGCCCGCCGCCACCGTATCCGTGCCGCCATCGAGGTTAGCCACTACGCGGTTCGAATGATCGGGGGCAAGCTCGAACTCTCTTTCTGAGTACACAGTGCTCCGGAAAAAAGCTGTCTTTTCCCGCCCTAAAACATTTGCGGCGCAAATGCTTATGCCAGGCTGGATGGCCTTTTGCCATGCCCGACGTGAAATTTCCGAGATGGGAAGCGCTTCAGCACGCTTCACCAGACCGGTGTTTGTTCTCGCATCGCGGCAAGCTGTTTGCGCGCTTGTCCCAGTGCGTCCGCCACGGCCGCGGGTCCGGTTCCGCCCTTCGCCTCGCGCGTCTTCATGCCCTCGCGCGGATCGAGCAGCGCCGCGTGTTCCGGCCGGAATTCGGGGGCGAATGCCGCGAGCGCTTCGGGAGTCCAATCGCCGGGCTTTTTGCCGGCTTGAACGCTGTGCAGCACCAGCCGGCCCACCAGTTTGTGCGCCGAGTGGAACGGATAACCCTCCCGCGCCAGCGCCTCGGCGAGGTCCGTCGCCACCAGCCAGCCCTCGGCGGCTGCTTCTTCCGATACCAGCGGGCGAAGCGTCGCTCCCCGCGCCACCTCCGTGGCCATGGCCAGTGAAAGCTGAATGGTTTCGGCCGCGTCGAAGAGCTGCTCCTTATCCTCCTGCATGTCCCGGTTGTAGGTCATCGGCAGGCCTTTCA
>CAZXBZ010000471.1:0-2387 GCA_964639135.1 uncultured Solibacteraceae bacterium
AAGGGCGAAGCCAAACGCCTGAATGTGGATCCAAACCGTATCGTGGTGATGGGGGAATCGGCTGGCGCGCATCTGGCGCTGATGACGGCGTTCGCGACCAAATCCGCCAGGCTCGGCCCCGTGAATAGCGTGGCGGCCGTGGTGAACGCCTATGGCCCCGCGGATGTGGGTGAACTGCTAAGCGGGCCGCACCTCGTCCCGGTCGCCGTCGAATGGGTCCCTGATGGACCGGAACAGCGGGAGATGGCGCGCCGGGTCTCTCCCGTGATGTACGTACGCAAGGGGCTTCCGCCGGTGGAGTCGATTCACGGCACGAGCGACCCCGTTGTGCCGTACGCGCAGAGCGTGAGATTGACGCGCGAACTGCGCGCCAAGGGCGTGAACGCCGAACTCATCGGCATCGACGGCGGCGGCCACGGCTTTGAAGAAAAGACCTGGAACGACGTTATCTACCCGCGGGTGTTCGAGTTCCTGCGGCGGCTGGGAGTGGTGAAATAGGCGGCGCGGCTTCGTGAAGGGCTGGTCCGTGATACTCACCGCCGGCCCGTGACGCTCTCCCCGGCCAACGCCGATTCCCGCCTCGTTGATATCCTCAAGGGGTGATTCAGAATGCCATCGTTCCCGTGGCGGGGCTCGGCACGCGCCTGCTGCCGGCCACCAAGAGCCAGCCGAAGGAAATGCTCCCGGTCGCGCGCAAGCCCATTGTGCAATACGTGGCGGAGGAACTTATCAATAACGGCGTCCGGCAGATCCTGTTCGTGACGGGGAGGGGGAAGTCGTCGATCGAGAACCACTTCGATCACGATCCGGACCTGGTCCGCATCCTCGAACAAACCAACAAAACGGATCTTCTCGAAGCGCTTGATTTCAATGATCTCAAGGCAAACTATTTCTATACCCGGCAGCCCTTCCAGCGCGGCCTTGGAGACGCGATTTTGTGCGGGGAATCCTTCGCCGGCCAGGGGCCTTTCGTGGTCGCGCTTGGCGATTCCATCATCGGCTTGCACGGCCAATCCGGGGTAATCAGCGAAATGGTGGAGCTTTATGAGAAGCACCGTGCCAGCGCCGTTGTCGCCGTGCAGGAAGTGCCGCGCGAGCATGTGAAGAACTACGGAATCGTGGAGCCCGCGAGCATCGATGGCGGTGTGATTCGGGTGGCGAATCTCATCGAAAAACCGGCGGTGGAGGAAGCGCCGAGTAACCTGGCCATCGCCGCGCGCTACGTGTTCAGCCCGCTGATTTTTGATTTGATCAAACAGGTGAAGCCCGATAAACGCGGCGAGATTCAGCTTACCAACGCGATCCAGGCGATGTGCGAGGAAGGCCGCCGCGTGCTCGCGGTCAAGCTTCCCGAAAATCAGCGCCGCTACGACGTCGGGAATTTTCCGAGTTACTTTGAGAGTTTCGCCGCGTTCGCGCTTGCCGACCCCGACTACGGCGAGGAGTTTCGCGAAACGTTGAAGCGGCTGCTCACGGAACCCCAGGCGCGAGCCTCGCGCCGCTGAATTCATACTTATTTACCTTAAAATGCCTCCATCTCTGTTAGAGTTTTGTTAACAGTGTATGTTTTCCACGACATCTCAGTATGCTCTCCGCGCCCTGGCGTTTCTTGCCCTGAGCTATAAATCCGGCGCCGTGCTTGGCCGCGAGATCGCTGAAGCCACCGGCATTCCCGCCAACTACCTGTCCAAGATCCTCGGAGCTCTTACAAGTACGGAGATCGTAAGCGCCACTCGGGGTACGGGCGGAGGCTACAAGCTTACCGTGGCTCCGGAGACTGTCACTCTCGATCGAGTGGTCGGCCTTTTCGACCGTGATGTAGTCAACCCCTGCTGCCTGCTCGGCTACAGCCGTCCGTGTTCGGATGAGAACGCCTGCTCGGCGCATTCCGCCTGGAAAGAGACCCGCGCGGCCCTCGTTCGATTCCTCGAAACCACCACGATCGCGGACATCTCTCAAGGCTATCCGGGCCAGAGTAACGTGTTTTTTTCCACCCGCGGCAAGCGTCCAGCCAAATCGGCCTAAAATGGTCCTAGTTGATTGTTATCAAAGGACTTCGGCTAAATTCAAAAAAAATATTTTGGGTTTCTTGACAATTTTTTGGGCTGTAGTATAGTTCTTCATGAGGATGTCTTCAATTGCTCTCGATCACGGCAGAACATGCGGTGAGAGCGTTGAGCGAGATGGCGGCGATTCCAGAGGGTGAGCTGATACTTGGCAAGGAACTGGCGGCGAACACAGGCGTGCCGCCGAACTATCTGGCCAAGATTCTTTGGACTCTCGGAAACGCTGGCCTCATCGACGCGACCCGTGGAAGTGGAGGCGGCTACCGTTTACGGCGCCCTCCGTCCGAGATTCGCCTCCGGGAAGTCGTGGACCTGTTCGAC
>CAZXBZ010000472.1:0-2382 GCA_964639135.1 uncultured Solibacteraceae bacterium
GACGCATCTGCCGGGCGTTCAACGCATCCTGCTGCTGGGGACGCCGTCGCTGGCTGCTCAGCTTGAGGAGGAAGGTTTCATCCTCGATTCCGATGCCCCCGATGCCGTGGTGGTGGGCTTCGACACCACCCTCAATTATGAACGCCTGTGCCGCGCGGACTGCCCTACATCGCCACGCATCCAGATCTCGTTTGCCCGACGGACGAGGCCACCGTGCTTGTCGATTGCGGCGCAATTTGCGCCGCTTTGAACGCCGCCACCGGACGCACGCCGGTGGTGCTGGGTAAGCCGGATCCGGAGATCCTGGAGGGAATCTCGCGCAAGCACGGGATTCCGATTCATGAGATTGCGATGGTGGGCGACCGGATCTATACGGACGTTGTGCTCGCACAACGGGCCGGCGCGATTTCCGTTTTGGTGCTCTCGGGTGAAGCCACGCGGGAGGAGGCATTCGCGCTTGACCCGCCGCCGGATTTTACTCTCGCGAACATCGGCGAACTGGGCATCATCCTTGCCGGGGAGGCGCGGGCCTGAACGCGGCGATTCATCCTTCCGGTTCCGATTCAAAGAGGTAACATGTCACGGCTTATCGGTAAGTTCGGAATCTATCCCCCGTTGGCCTGGGGCTACCTGGGGCTATTGCTGTTCATGATTGGCGATGGTGTGGAATCCGGCTACCTCTCGCCATTCCTTACGCAGCTTGGACTCTCCCAGCCGGCGGTGGCCATGGTTTTCACGGCGTATGGGCTGACGGCGGCGGTCGCGGCGTGGTTCTCCGGCGCGCTCTGTGACCTGTGGGGCCCGAAGCGGGTGATGAATCTCGGCTTGATCGTATGGGTGGTCTTCCAGGTGGCCTTCTTGCTGCTGGGCATCGCGCGCGCGGATTACGTGAGCATTCTGTTTACTTATGCGCTGCGCGGATTCGGGTATCCACTCTTTGCCTTTGGTTTTCTGGTGTGGATCGCGGCCGCGACACCCGCGCGGCAGTTGGGGACAGCGGTGGGATGGTTCTGGTTCGCTTTTACGGGAGGGCTGCCGACGCTTGGCTCCCTCTTCGCGAGTTTTGCCGTTCCGGCTGTTGGCCCCTATACAACACTCTGGACGGCGCTGGTGATGGTTCTTGCCGGCGGATTGGTGGCACTGCTCGGCACGCGGGAGAAAACGGGCCTGAGCCCTCTGGCCGCGAAGGGGGAGCCGGTGATTCGCACACTGCTTTCGAGTGTCACCATCGCGTGGAAGCGGCCGCGCATCGGGGCGGGCGGCATTGTGCGGATGATCAATACCGCGCCCCAATTCGGTTTCCTGGTTTTTCTTCCGATCTACTTCACCCGGCAAGTCGGCTTTCCGCTCGAGGATTGGCTGAGACTCCTGAGCACCATGTTCCTGAGCAATATCGGCTGGAACCTGCTTTTCGGCGTGATCGGCGACCGTATAGGCTGGCGGCGCACGGTAGTCTGGTGCGGCGGAGTAGGTTCGGCGAGCACAACGCTGGCGCTTTATTACACTCCGGAATGGTTTGGGGCCAGCTATCCGCTCTGTGTGCTGGCGGCCGTGTTTTACGGCGCCACGCTGGCCGGCTACGTACCGCTATCCGCGCTGATGCCTTCGATGGCGCCGGAGCAGCGCGGCGCGGCGATGTCGATTTTGAACCTGGGCGCCGGGGCCAGCGTCTGGGTAGGGCCGGCGATCGTGGGCGTGTTTCTTCCGCGCGTGGGCGTAGGCGGCGTGATGTGGATTTTTGCGGTGCTCTATCTGGTGAGCGCGCTGCTCGCGCTTTCACTGAAACTGCCCTCGGAGGAGAGCGCGGCTCTGGCGCGTACGGCTTCCGCCGGCTCTGAAAATTGAGGAGTACGTATCCGGGAATTTGACGCGGTTGCAACCGCCTCCGTTAGCGGTTAGCGTTCCGCTGGGGTTGCGCGATCCTGAATTTGGCGCGCGATGCGTTCCATGGATTGCAATGCGGAGATGGCGGCGGCGGGCATCGAGTCAATTTGCCCGGCAATTTGCAGGAGGTCCAGCAGCCCTTGAGAGAAAATGGCGATTTCTTTCAAACGCGGGTCGGCATCCGAGAGGGGCTCCATATTCGGTGTGTCCATTTCCCCCGCCGCCGGCGCTGGCGCGAGAGCCGCGAGGCGCAACGCCGCTTCGCTGATGGCGCGCGCGCCAGCCTCCTTGAGGATGTAATCCACGGCGCCGTTCTCGATGGCCTTCTTCCGGAACTCAAAGTTCGAGTTGTTCGACATCACCAGTACCTTGGTGTCGAATAACTGGGGATTCGATTTCAGAAGCCGCAGCAGCTCGAGGCCGTTCAGGTTCGGCATCATGAAATCGGTGAGCACCAGGTCCACCTCCGGGCCGTTCCGGAGGAGTTGAAATGCCTGG
>CAZXBZ010000473.1:0-2357 GCA_964639135.1 uncultured Solibacteraceae bacterium
AACGCCTGTGCATACCCGGTGTAGCGGACCAGATTCCAGTACGGTTCGAACGCTCTCCAGCGGACGGCGTCCGAAGCGTGTTGATCCCGAATGATACGGGAAGACTCCGCCGGCAGGCCCGCCGAAACCATGTCGGCCCATACGTAGGCTTCGGCCAGGGAGAAGAAATCCGTTGGGCGCTTCAGCCGTTCTTTTTCCTCGTAGAAATGCTCGTGAGTGTCCGCGATCCGGAGTTGGCCGAGGGATTCGAGCAGGCGCCGCTCCAGGTCGCGGGAAGCGGCGCGCCCCACACAGGTCGCGGCGAGCGCGGCGAAAAAAGACCTGCGCGACCATCGAGGTGTCATCATGCCTGCCTCCTGCAAGGCGATGATCGAGAGTATAACATCGCCCTTTGTACCGCATTGGACCGGGACCCATCTCAAATCGAGATGGATGGACGCATCCAATCAGATCGGACGAAGTTCCGCCGCTGATCGCTCAGGGGCCTGGCGATGAGATCCCCATCCGGGAAGCCCCATGATCCCTGGAAATTTTCCTTCAACGAGGCGTTGAAGGAGAACTGAAACGGTTCGTTTTGTTCGTCATCCATCGGGTGTGGATCCACGGAGCGTCTTCATCGGCATGGAACCCGCATGAATAAAGGTGCCGGACGATGTCAATCAGGTTGTCGAGCAAGTCGTGACAATGGAGAACCGGGGTCATCTGGCTCTGACCGCAACGCCCTCTTCCACCGAATCGCCGGGGTGCGCAACTGCCGTCTCACCCGCTTTGAGTCCCGCCAGGATCTGGGCCGCCATTCCGTTGCGCCGGCCAATCTCCACTCTTCGGTAGCGTGCCCTGCCATCGGCGACCACAAAGACATTCCAGGCGCCCTGGCGGCGGAACAGCGAGCTTGCGGGCACCTGGAGCACGGAGTCCGATTTCCATAGGATGAAAGTCGCCTCTACCCGGTAACGGTCTCCCAGCCGACTCCACTCCGATTCCGGCGAGGTGATCGTCACCAGCACCTTCACTCGTTGTTCTTCCACTCCCAATGCCGAGACTTTGGTGAACGCCACCGGTTCTACCCGCCGGACGCGGCCCTCCAACGGTTGCGCGCCTCCCCAGCTTTCAAACAACACCTGCATCCCAGGCGTGATCCGCACTGCGTCGGCCGAGAGCACTTCCACCTCCACCTCCAAAGCCCGGGCATTGCCAATTTCCACCAGCGCCTCACCCGGTGCCACCGGACCTTCGCTCTCGTGCGCGACCGACAGGACGCGGCCGCCCGCCGGCGCCCGCACCGGAACTCGCGCCGCGGAATTGGAGTTCTTCCCGGGCAGAACGGAGTGCTCGAGCGCGGCCCGCGCCGCCTCCAGTTCAGAGCGTGCCTGGACTACCAGGTTCCGTGCCGACTGCCGGGCTGCCTTGGTGCGTGCCGCTTCCGATGCCGCCCGATCCGCCACGTCGCGAGAGATGTCTCCGCTCTGCAGCAACTGCCGTTGCCGGACGGCCTGCGATGCGGCGTAGAATTCTTCCGCCGCGGCGGCCCGTTCCTGTTCTCCGGCTGCCTGCACGGCGGCCTCGGCCGCTCTCACTCGTGCCTGCTGCTCGGCGCGCGAGCGCGAATCCAATACCGGCGCCGGAGGAGGCTGAATCCATACCAATACCTCTCCCGCTTCGATACCGTCGCCTACTTTCAGCGGCACGCGCTCGGCGTAGCCGGCCACCGGCGCCGAGACCACGTAACGGTTGAGGATCCGCGTCTTGCCTTCCTCTTCCACCGTCACCCGCAGCGGCCGCATGGCCGCCACCGATAACTCCAGCGCCAATGGCTGTGTGCGATAGCCGAATGCGATCAGCGCGACAACAATGCTGATGAGAACCAGAATCCAGAGCCAGCGTTTGAGACTCAACGCTTCATCACTCCCGCGCCTTCAATACGGCGACCAGATCGAGAAGAGCCAGTTTCCGGCTAACCATCGCGCTCGAAATCAATGCCGCGCTCACCACCACCGTGGCGGCGAAAGAGTATGTAGAGGGAAAGATCACCGGCGGCACGCGAAATAACTCCGTCTGTAAATTCCTCACGATGAACGCGCTTAATCCCCAGCCGATGTAACAGCCCAAGGGTAGCGCGGCAATCGTCAAAAGCGCTAACTCCCCCAGCAGGATATAGGCGATCTCACCCACTGTAAATCCCAACACGCGCAGGCTTGCCAGTTCGCGGCTGCGCTCGGAAAGCGCGATCCGCACGCTATTGTAAACCACGCCGAACGCGATCGTCATCGCCATAATCGTATTTATCGATACGAATATCAGCATCTGCCGCGCCATCGTCCGGTAGAAGTTCGTGACGGCGCTTTCCCGCAGCGTGG
>CAZXBZ010000474.1:0-2348 GCA_964639135.1 uncultured Solibacteraceae bacterium
TCCGGAAATCCTCGAGCGTCACTTCGCGAACAATTTCGCTGCGGGTGCGAAGGGCGTCCGTCAGAGTGCCGTGGTCCTGCGTGGAAGCAATTTCGAGGCTGCCGGAGGTTTTCGACACCTCCGCGCCGAGGGCGATTGCCGGAGCCGAGGAACGGATGAGCGGGAAGATGTTGAACCCGGCGCCGGCGCCGACCTGTCCGGTTCGCGTGCGCCCAAAACCCATGGCGAGCGTGATGGAGTCATCCGCGTGGCCCGGCTGGATCACCGCGGGGATCTTCACTTCGGCGCCATCCAGCTTGATACCGAGGAACTCGGCCTTATACGAGGAATCCGAGATGTTGATCTGGCTGAGATCGGTCCGGAGACCAAGCCTGGCCGCGGTGGCCTGGCTTAGCAGCGCCACGTTGTCCCAAGTAATCTTGGTAATCGGATCGGGCGCTTCGAGCATCCACGCGTTGTTGTTAAAGCGGCCATCATAGGCGTGGCTGCTGGGTACAAAAACAAGCTCGATTTGCTCCGCGGCCGCACCAGCGCCGGCGCGGCCGGCCGCGTCCAGAACCGCTGCTTTATTGATACTGGCCGTGATGGGGGCGGTTGCCGTACCCGCGATCAGGCCATCATGGACTGCCTTGCGCCAGGATTTTTCATCCGGGAGCCGGTCTTTCCAGGTCTCGCGCACCAGCGCGTAGCCTCGCTTCTCGGGCGCGTCAAGAATCGCCGCCAGCAGTTCAATGGGGCTCTTGCCGTCGAACAGCGGCAGGATCATGGGCTGCTGGATGGAGGCGGAGCCGTCAAGCGCGCGGCCATCCCCCCAGGTTTCGAGATAATTCGCGCCCTGGAGGACCCAGTTTGAGAGATATGCTGTCTCGTTCCGGTCTTCGCCAAGATAGATGCGGTTCTTGGCGCGAGTGATGAGCTCGGCGAAGCGGGTATCGGCGGGCGCATCGTAGACCGGGTTGCCGCCGAGGACAACCAGGGTTTCGATGCCGCCAGATTCCAGATCGGCGGCGAGCTGCTTGATGGAGGCCATCTCGCTGGGAGCTTCCGGCGCGGGAAGAAGCGTCACGGCCGAGCCCAGATTTCCGAGAGCCTCATTCACGAGGTGCGCCAGGGCGTGAACCTCGGCGGGCTGGCGCGGACCCACGGCGAGCACGCACTTGCCCCGATTCGCATCGAGATCCTTGGCGAGCACTTCGACGAACTTCGCGGCCTTCTCCGAGGAGGGCAGGGGCCGTACGGCCGAGGGCAGCACGCCCAACCGAACGGCCAGCGCCTGGAGCGCCGCCATCACATCGCTGGCGCGCATCCTCAGGCGATGATCGGCCATCGCCCCGGTGATGGAATACTGGCTTTCCACCGCATAGACGCGATTCATGTGGTCTTCCGCGGTTCGGACGCGGCGGCCATCCGCCCACTGGCGCATGTGCAGAGTGGTGGGAGCATCGAGGCCGAGGAAATCAAAATCCAGGGCCAGAATAACCTGGGCTTTCGAGAAGTCGTAATTCACGAGCGCCGGCCGGCCGAAAGCGAGATGCGCGCCTTCGCGCATGTTATCCACTGGAACAGCTTCATACTCGATCCACTTCGCGCCTGGGAATTTCTCGAGAATCGCGGATTTGAGGCGCAAATACGTGGGGGATCCGATGCGCTGGCTGATAAAGCGGAGCTTTGCGCCCTCCCAGTTGAAGGCGGCGGGCAAGGCGGCGACAATTTCATCCCACGTGACCACGCTGCCATCGCGGGTATTCTCGGCGATTCGATCGGGATCATAGAGGCCGAGGATCGAAGCCTGGGCAAAGGCGGTCGCGGCGCCGCGGCTTTGGGGATGAAGCGGATTGCCCTCAATTTTCGTGGGACGGCCGTCATGGGTCTCGACCATTACCCCGGTGGAGACCCCGCTGAGGGTGAAAATGCTGTTGTAGAAAACAGGCTTCCCCGGCACCAGATCTTCCGCGCCGTTGGCCAGCGGAAGAATCAGTTCTTCCGGACGGCGGCAGGCGGTGAGCCCGGCAAGCGCGAGCGTGGCGCCCATGAATTTCAGCAGCGTGCGGCGGGAAGCGCCTTCCGGCAGCTCGGAGGCGCCATCCTGGAACTCCCGATGCTTCCATTCCTGGAATTTATCGGTCTCCGCCAGTTGGCTGGTGCTTCGCCAGTAGGTCTTCTCCGGCTGAGCTTTCAAAATATCTTGAATCTTGACGATCATCGGTGGCACCCCGCACAGTCCACGGGCGGGTTGATCCCTTTCTGAGCGATCAGTTCCCGTCCGATATCCGCGGCGGGCCGATCCGGCTGCCAGTCCAATTTGGTGACGAATTCGGGAGGCCGGACATTCGGAGCGGGGTTGCGGT
>CAZXBZ010000475.1:0-2318 GCA_964639135.1 uncultured Solibacteraceae bacterium
TTTCCGGCCGGCGCGTTCCGTTCTTCGTAGTAAAAGAAAATCCACGATCGTAACTGATCGATCGGCGGCATGAATTGCTCTTCGCGGAAGGCGGGGACGTTTTCGAAGGAGATGCCGTACCAATCCGGTCTCAAGCGCTTCCATTCAGGCTGGCGGCACTGGAAGCTCCGTGAGTTCATCAGGAGGTCCGCGGCAAAGCGAGTTTTTGAAAAATCGATCGGTTTTACCTGAAGCTGGAGCTCCCAAACGGGTTCGTCCCGCTGCACGTCCAGATGGAGGTTGTTCGACCAGCGGCCATTGTAGTGTTCCGCCCACTGGTATTCGATCACCGAACCGACGCTCACCGAAGGCATGGAGAACGAACGCCGCCGTATGGTTTGCCCGCTCGGCCGCTTTACGTCGCGTTCAAACACGGAATCTTTCTCGAGCGGCACAATCTTGCCGTCGGGCAGCAGGGTTCGCGCCTTTAAGCCACTGATCATGCCGTCATTGGGGGCGGCGATATCGATGATGCTATATTTTTCCCTGCCTCGTTCCGTGTAGATTTTCATACGAACGTAGTAACTGTAGATAAGCACCACGTCCGAGCCGCCGAGAACCCGGTCTTCCACGCTGGTCTTGTGAAGAATATACTCCGCGTCGGCATCCGGATCGATTTTTGGCTGGGTTCTTTGAAGCAGGGAAGAGTCGACGGGTTGCCAATCTTCCGCGCGGAGCAGAGCCGCGGCGGCCGCAAGCAGAAGAAAGAGAAACGCAATTCGCCGGGGAATCGAGAGGTCGCGAGAAAGATCCATGGAGTCACCACCGGGATGACGGCCCGATGACTTGATCGGCGGACCGAGTTGCATCGGCGCGCGGGCATACCCTGACGAATACGGCGATCGCCAGGGCGTCTCTCTGCGTCATACGGTGGCCATCGTAATTGCAACGCGTAACAATCGCCCCGCCGGCCCGTGGCGCTCAATAGAGATCATTACCCCCGCCGGTCGTGACGCCTCTACAGTATGTCTTCGGTAATTCGGATTTACAAGCCTGAATTTGGGGGCACCGGATAATGGCCGGGATACGCGAGAAGGCGCCACTCCATGAGGTGACTCGCAAAGGCGGGTCTCATCCGCTCCCGCGAGCCGGCATTGACGGAGTGGCGCGAAATGGTGACGCCGCCGTTACCTGAAAGCGAGGTTCTGGTGGGTGCGGCCCAGGGCGCACGCGAGCACTCCAGCAAATGCCGGAGCGCTTGCGCGGCATCAGGTTCGAACTTTTTCTAATTCCTAAAAATTAAACTTCAGCCCGATCTGAATCACTCTGGTGGTAAGGCCTTGGACGCCTCCGCCTACCTTGCCGAAATTGACCGACCGGATGCCCCGGTCCACCGCGCCCGGCTCGGGGTTGTAGTGGTTGAAGAGGTTGTAAAACTCCGCGCGTAATTCCGCGCGGCTCGCCTCCGAGAAGCGGAATTGTTTATTCACGGAGAAATCCACCGTGAATATGCCTGGAAGGCGGATTGCGCCCGTCCGGGGCGAGTTTCCGTATTGACCGTATTCGGGTTGGATGAACGCATCCGTGTTAAACCACCGCAGCCAGGTGCGCTGGCCCGAATCCAGATCTCCTCTTTGCCCAGGGACCATGCTGGCCCTGGAATTCACGCCCGTTCCGGTGGAATCGACACCATAGGCAATCTCGGCCGGGAAGCCGCTTTGCCCGACGATAATCGTCGATGCCTGCCAGCCTCCCAGGAACATCCGCACCGTCCTCGACCCGCTGTTGAACATCGGGATGTCGTAGACCAGCGATTGCACAAAGCGCTGCGTGACGTCGAAGCCGCACAGCGAGCGTTCGCCCGACATGTCGTAGATGTTCTGCAGCGTTCCAATAAAGGATCCACCGCCGATATCCGCGCCAATATCGCTTGGGCCGGAAATGCACTTGGACCACGTATAAGCCGTACTGCTGTTCAGCCCGAACCCGGTGTTCCGCCGCGCGAGTAACTGCAGCGAATGATAGTTGGAGTTGCCAATCGATTTGTCGCCCTGGATGGCACGCTGAAAGTCCTGGTTGGGGCGGCGCGCGTTAACCGATGGCAGCCCCGGTGTTCGCGGGTCCACCGTGTAGTATGGACGGTTCATCGCGGGCAAGGTCACGCTGAGCCGGGTGGATTTCGATCCTACGTAGCCGGTATCGAGGACGAAACCGCCGACCACCTTCTTCTGGATCGCCAGATTCCATTGTTGAATGTATGCGTCACGATAATCCGGATCGTTCGAGGGCACCGCGTTCAACTGCACGCCGGGCGTCATCGCGCTCGCGAACTGATCATT
>CAZXBZ010000476.1:0-2227 GCA_964639135.1 uncultured Solibacteraceae bacterium
CATCGCTTTGCCACCGAACCTCCTCGCGCATCCCGAGGATCCATTCGGCATCCCATCCGGACACGGGCGGCTCCCATTGGTACAAATGGCGGCGGATGAGGTCCATCGACGGAAAGAGCTGATGGATCCAAGATCTCTCGAATTCATCGTCCGAATAGAGAAGGAATACGTCTGGCTTCCGCGCCGCCACGAGACGCACTTCCGCTTCCGTAAAGCCGGCCATCCGGTAGACCCGGCAACGGTTCTCAACGTAGCCAAGACCGGGGCGGGCCAGCGCGTCCGACAGCGGCCAGGACGTGGCGATGGCCGCCCCTGGGTGGCTGCGCTCCATCCAATCGGCCACGACTTCGTAAAGGCTCACGGAGCGGAGCATCTGAAGGTCATTTTCTTCGGGCTGCGGCAGGATGGGCGGAAGAAAGAAGCCAGCCGCGGAAATCGCGGCGGTGGCCAGCGGAAGCAGTACGGCCTTGCGCCCGCCAAGAAGGTTCCAGGCGATGGAGAAACCCGCGAAGCTGAGCGGGAGCACCGGCAGCAGATAGCGCTCCAGCACCGCGCCCCCGGCGAGCGTTACGGCAATGACGTGGGCCATGGTAAACCAGAGCATCAAACGCCATTCCCGCCGCGCGAATACCGCGGCGCGGCGCCACAGGATCGCAAGAGGCGCCGCGCCCAGGAAGTAACCATGGTTCAGGCAAAGCTCCCAGAACCGGCGCGACAGCGCAAGCGCGAGGCGCGCTGGATGCAGCGGATACCACAAGTTGTATTCCGCGAATCCGAGGTTCCCAAAGACACTCCCCGTCTTTCTCCACAGCAGCCATATCCAGGGGACGAGCGAAACCAGCGGAATCAGAAACCACAATGCCTCGCGGCGGCGTCCCTCCCGCCACAGGAATATGCCCAAAACCGCCGGGAGAACCGCTCCCGTCTCCTTCACCCACACCAGCCCCGCGCAGGCCACCACCGCTAGCGCGATCCGTTCCTCCAGAAAGAGCGACAGAGCGAGCAGCGTCAGTACCATGGCGGGCATATCGAGCTGCGCCATCATCGCCTGCGTGTAAAAAAGCGGACTCGTGAACAGAAGCAGCACCGTCGTGAAGCCCGGCAGCCCAGGCGTTCCGGCGGCAAGCCGCAAGGTGAGGCGGAAAGCGAGAAAAACACCCGTCGAGGCCAGCAGCAACATGGCCAGCCTCGTGACGGAGATCGAGTAGCCGAAGAGCTTCCAGACTCCGGCCAGGTAAGCCATCACCATTGGCGGATGGATATTCGGAAGGGTGGTTACCGGAACCCATGCGCCGCGTTCGAAGATATCGAGCGCGGCGGGCACAAACTGCCCGAGTTCATCCCAATAGAAAGGCATGCGCAGCAGCGGGTAGTGAATCGCCACCGTTGCCGCCGCCATCAGCGCAAAGAAGATCAGGCCGGCCCGGAAGTTTGACCAGCCACGCTCGCCGGGATTCCGGCCCGCGGCGGCGGCGCGTCGCCCGGCCACTTAATTCACCGGCGTGGTCATACCGTAATTGCTATCACCCTGGGGCTCGAGGCGAATTTCGCCAAACGCCTGCTCGTATTGCGCGATGTTCTGCTGCAGAAGGTTGAGCAGCGCCTTGGCCTGCTGGGGACTGAGGTAAATTCCCTGGAAGCTCTCGATGGAGACTTCGTCGGGCGCCTTCTGATCGATCAGCCCGAAGGAAAGAAAGAAATCCCACAGGTTCGCGCGTAACTGGATGCTGTTCGCGTAGTCTTCGCGATAATCCGCGCGCTTCGAGAATTGGAGCTTCTGAGGTTGCATAGATGCCGTCTAGCTCATTCTAGCTTGTGCGTCTCGAATTCGAGATGGAAGAAGATCCGGTGGATTAGGAGCCGCTCGTCCGCTCGTAGGGTTTTTGCAGAAGCTTCGCCGCTTCTTCCTGCGCCCCAGCGGTATTGTCTCGCGTGCGGATCGCGGCGTTGTATGAATTCACCGCGCGTTCCCGCTGGCCGCTCACATCGAAGATCTTGCCGAGATTGATATTGCTCCACACTTCCGTCCAGGCGGGATCCCGGTCTCCGTTGAGCGATTCCCGGAATTCATTGGCCGCCGACTGGTAGTTATTCTGCAGAAAAAACACCTCCGCGACCCGGTAATGAGCAAGGGAAGAATTGCGGTTCACTTCAAGCGCTTTCTGATATTCCTGAAGCGCCTCGTTGAACTGCCCGATTTCGGCGAATTGCTCGCCCCGCCGGATGG
>CAZXBZ010000477.1:0-2226 GCA_964639135.1 uncultured Solibacteraceae bacterium
ATCGGAGAGGCCGCCTATCTTAAACCGGAGAACGAGCTGGGCATGCGGCAGCTCAGCTACAACTCGATGCAGGGAGCGGAACTTCTTTTTCCGAACCATTTCGCGAGCGAGAGCGGCCGCCGCGCGCACATCGAGGCGGCTTATGAAAACCTTCGGAACGGCAGGCACTGGCAAGGCAAGCCCATCGGCGCGTTCGGCGCCGCCTGGGACGATTCCGGCCTGCACAATGAGACGTTCTGGCTCGGATGGGCGGCGGTTGCGGCATGGGCCTGGCATCCGGGCGAACCCTCGGCGCGGCAGTACACCGCCGAGTTCATGCAATCGTTCTACGGACCGCGCATGAGCGGCATGCCCGAGGTATACCGGCTGATGCAAAACCAGGCGCGAGCCTGGGAGCGCACCTGGGATTACATCCCTTCGCGCACCGCGCCGCCAAGCTGGGGAAGCTATTTCGGCAAGGGCATCGGCACGCACCGCTCGGATATGACGCTCGCCGCACCCCTCGTGAACGATCTGCCCGACTGGTTCCCGGACCCGGCCTGGACAGTGCGCTACAAGCATTTCATCGACGAAGCAAAGCTGCGCAAGGCGGAGAACGAGCGGCTGATCGAAATGCTCCAAGCCAGCTTCGGACGAGCCGATCGCAACCGCTACAACCTGGAAGTGTTCCTCGCGCTGGCGCGGTTCATGGGCCACCACTGGAACCTGATTCTCGATCTCGCGAAGGCGGAAGACCTGATACGGCAGGCCCAGGGCCTTGCCCTGAATTCGGACGCGAAGGACCAGGAGAAGAACCTCGCCATGCTGCGCGCGGCCAGCCAGACGGTGGAGAACACGCGACAGGAGGGGATCTCGGTCTTCGCGGAACTCACCGCCGTTTTCGAGAAGAGCCGTTTCCCGAAAGGGCAAACCGTCGACGGGCGTGAATTTCTGCACGTACAGGATGACATCAAGGACCACTGGGCGGACCGGCGCGCCGATCTGAGCTTCATGACGGCCCCCGAGGAGAGCATCGGGCTCGATGCGTGGGCCGCGGAACTCCAGTCCGTGATTCGCCTCTTCGAGGAGCAAAACGGCATCTCTGAAAAGCGGTGACGCGCGGTCCGGCGGGCGAGGAGCCGCCAGGAAAGCATGGCTATCCGTGCCCCCGGTTTGGAACGGCTCCTCGCGCGGGTGGATAATGTAGTTAGTAATCCCCCCAAGCAGTAAGAAAGAGACAAGGATGGGTGTGTGTGTTGTGTTTGATGGGCGCCCGGTAAAAGCGCTCCTGGGCCTCGCGATGTGCGCGGCGCTCCTCGCGGCCACCGCTTGCTCGAGACAAGCCGCCAGCGTGCAGGTTGCGGCCTCGCCAGTCGTTGAACTGATTACGGTGGAACAGAAGGACGTTCCAATTTATACCGAGTGGATCGGCTCGCTCGATGGCATGGTGAATGCAGCCATCCGCGCTCAGGTCACCGGCTATCTGCAACGGCAAGCCTACAATGAGGGCTCCTTCGTCCGCAAGGGACAGTTGCTCTTTGAGATCGATCCGCGGCCGTTCGAAGCATCGCTGCTTCAGGCTCGCGGCCAATTAGCTCAAGCGAAAGGACAGTTGGCGCAGGCGCACGCGCAACTCGGCCAGGCGCGGGCGCAACTGGCGAAAGCGGAGGCGGACCAGAAGCGGACGCAACTCGACGCGGACCGCTACACTCCGCTTGCCCAAGGCGACGCGGTTTCCCAGCAGGAAGTGGACAACGCGGTGCAAAATAACCTGAGCGCCAAGGCTCAGGTACAGGCCGCGGCGGCCCAGGTGGAGACCGCCAATGCACAGATCGAAGCGGCCAGCGCCGCTGTCGAGGCCGCCCAGGCAGCGGTCGAGACGGCCAACGTGAACCTCGGCTTCACCAAACTCTCGGCTCCAATCGACGGCATCGCGGGCCAGGCGCAGATTCAGATCGGCAATCTGGTAAGCCCCAGCACCGGACCGGTGACGACGGTCTCCACACTGGACCCGATGCGCGCATATTTCACCGTGAGCGAGCAGGAATATCTGGGCTTCGCGCGCTCCGCGGACGGCGCCAGTCCGGAAAAGGCCATGCAGCGCTTCCAGCTTGAATTGATTCTGGCGGACGGCAGCGTGTATCCGGAAAAGGGGAAATTTTACTTCGCGGACCGCCACATTGATCCCAAAACCGGCGCGATGCAACTGGCGGGCCTCTTCCCAAACCGCGGGAATCTGCTGCGGCC
>CAZXBZ010000478.1:0-2219 GCA_964639135.1 uncultured Solibacteraceae bacterium
CTCCCTACGCAAACCACCTTATCATGGCGTTTGAACCCGCCCGCCGTGGCATCGCTCAAGGCAGTGTAACCAGGCAAATCGCTACTTCCGCGCGAAGATTGGGACAGCGGGTTATGTGCCGGTTGCTTGTCAGAAAGATCTTGCGTTCGATTTTCCAATGTTCTTCCGCCACCAGTTCCTCGAAATCGGCGATGGAGAGTACGCGGATGTTCGGAGAGTTGTACCAGAAATAGGGCAGAAGCTTTGTCCTTGGCGCTTTACCCTTGAAAAGCAGGGAGAGCCGGACGCTCCAGTGCGCAAAATTCGGGAAAGTGACCACCACCTTGCGCCCGATGCGCAGCATCTCCTGCATCACCTGTCGCGGGTGCTGAGTTTCCTGCAAGGTCTGGCTCAGGATCACCACATCGAAGGCCTCTTCCGGGTAAGCGGCCAATCCCGCGTTGATGTCACCTTGATAGACCGAAAGACCTCTCGAAATCGCTTTGTGGACCTTGGAGGATTCGAGTTCGATGCCCCGGCCCACCACGCCCTTGTTTTCCACCAGCCAGTGCAGCAGTTCGCCCTCGCCGCAGCCGACGTCGAGCACCTTCGCGCCGTCGGGCACAAGCGCGCTGATGATGGCGTAATCCTCGCGGCCGAGGAGAGAGGGCACGATGCCTGAAACCGGAGCTTGCGTTGTCGTTGTCACCGGCTGACCTGCTTCGTTGTGACGCGCTCGCGGCCGGCTTGGTTATCACGGCCGCGGCTCACACTCGCCAGGAACCCCTGGACCACTTCGGTTTGCTGCGCCACGTCCACCAGAAACGCGTCATGGCCGTAATTTGAAGTCAGCTCCACGTAAGCGACATCGTGGTTGCGGCCGCGGAGAAAGTTCACCACCTCGATCGATTGATAGCTCGGGTAGAGCCAGTCCGAGGTGTAGCTGATCAGCAAAAATCGTGTTTCCGAAGCATTGAGGTTCGCCAGATTATCGCTCGCGAAGAGGTCGTAGGAATCCATCGCCTTCGTGATGTAGAGATACGAATTCGCGTCGAACCGGCTGACAAACTGGTTGCCGCGGTGCCGCAGGTAGCTTTCCACCTCAAAAACATCGTCGTCGCGGCCGAGCAGGGCTTTGTCGCGAAGGCGGCGGCCGAACTTCTCCCGCATGGATTCGTCGCTCATGTAGGTGATATGGCCCACCATCCGCGCCACCGCGAGACCGCGTTTCGGCGGATCGCCTTCGTAATAATTGCCTTCGTTCCAGTCCGGGTCCGACATAATCGCCTGCCGGCCCACTTCGTTGAAAGCGATCTGCTGCGCGCTGTGTCTCCCGGTGCTGGCGATGGGAATCGCCGAGCACACGCGCTCCGGAAATCTGACGGCCCATTCGAGCACCTGCATGCCGCCCATGGAGCCGCCCGAAACCGCAAGCAGCCGCTCCACGCCGAGGCGGTCCATCAGTTCCGCCTGCAGGCGCACCATGTCGCCGATGGTCGTCGCCGGGAAGCTCATGGCGTAAGGCTCGCCGGTATCGGGGTTGATGGAGGAGGGCCCGGTTGTGCCGCGGCAGCCGGCCAGCACGTTCGAACAGATTACGGCGTAGCGGTTGGTGTCGAAGGCCTTCCCTGGGCCGATCATGCTGTCCCACCAGCCGGGCTTGCCATCGGAATCGCCGATCCCCGCGGCGTGCGCGTCGCCGGTAAAGGCGTGCTCAACGAGAATCACGTTCGAGGCGCTGCCGTTGATCTCGCCATACATTTCGTAGGCGACCGACACGGAGGTCAGCGTAACTCCGCACTCAAGGCGGAACGACGGAATCACGATAGTCTGAGGGTGTACGGCCATCCCTGGAACTAACGGTAATCATAGCACTCCGGCCGGGGCAGTCCGCGTGCGGGTTTTGCTCTCGATGCATTGCGCGGATCGCGGCGCGCTCTTTGTCTCGCTAGCCCTCCAGGCCGTCTCGTGAGGCGGCCCTCACTGGTGATCCCGAAGCCGGTGCGGCCCATGAGGTATCCGGCAAGCTGTTGCCGCGGCACCTCGCATCCGGGCGCCGGGCGTTAAAGATCGCCCTTCGTCACTATTTCAGCTCCGCGAATTCTACTCTGGGCTGCCGGGATTCTCCCGGCGTCAGGACGATCTCGGCCGCGTCCGAAAGCGCGGAGGCCAGGACGCCGGGTTTATCGATGGGGCGGTCAAGCCCAAGAAACACGTCCGGGAGAGTGATCGCGATCGCA
>CAZXBZ010000479.1:0-2155 GCA_964639135.1 uncultured Solibacteraceae bacterium
GTACCGCCACGGGCGCCGCGGGTGCGCTTGGAGCGGGCGCGGCCGGGGCCGCCGCCGGAGCGGCTTGAGCGCCACGGGCCAGATAGGCCTCGACATCCGCCTTGGTGATCCGCCCACCCGTACCGGTGCCGGAGATCAGCGAAAGGTCGAGATTGTGTTCCCGAGCCATACGGCGCACAAGCGGGGAAATCGGTCCGAGATCGCCGCTTGGGGCCGCCGCTGGGGCAGCCACGGGCTCGGGGCTGGCCGCGACGGGCATGGGCGCGGGAGCTGGCGCTGCTGGGGCCGCCGCCGGAGGTTCGGGCGTCGCCGCCGCTGGAGCCGCGGCGCCACCGCCAGACGCCCCGTCGTCGATGCGGGCCACCACGGTGTTAATCTGCACCGTCGCTCCGGTTTCCACCAGCACTTCCTTCAGCACGCCGGCGGCGGGCGACGGAATTTCCGTATCCACCTTGTCGGTGGAGATCTCAAACAGCGGTTCATCCCGGGCAACCGTATCGCCGGGCTGCTTCAGCCAACGAGTGAGTGTCCCTTCCACAATGCTTTCGCCCATCTGGGGCATCAAAACGTCGGTCATCTTCGCTTCTCCCTCTTTTTCCGGCTAGCCCCGGATGGTTTCTCTCGCTAAATCTCTTACGGCTTCGAAACCGCCGCTAAATACTCTACCGAATCAAACGCAAAAACTTCTTCAAACGCCGAGACGATCCGGGGGATGACGTCTTCCCGCGGCGCCGTGACGCCCAGAGCTTCCATGGACGTCACCGGCAGGGTGAGCCCGCACGGCACAATGTAGCGAAAGTAGCTCAAATCCGGTGAATGGTTCAGGGCGAACCCGTGCGACGTCACCCAGCGGCTGATGTGGATGCCGATGGCCGCCACCTTTGCCCCGTTTACCCAGACGCCCGTCATCCCCGTCTTTCGCTCCGCGCTCAAACCGTATGCCACCAGCACCCGGATGAGCGCTTCCTCCACTGCCCTTACGTACGCGACAACGTCTTTCTTCCACCCGCGAAGGTCGAAGATCGGATACCCCACAATTTGGCCGGGGCCATGATAGGTAACATCCCCGCCCCTGTTCGTTTCGTAATAAGCGATTCCCGCTTTCGCGAGAATTTCGGGCGGCGCCAGAAGATTCGATTCCTTCCCGTTCCGCCCCATCGTCACCACGTGCGGGTGTTCCACCAGGAGCAGCGTATCCCGCCCCTCGCCCTGCTTCCCGCGCGACACGTATTCCTGCTGCAGATGGCTGGCCTTGAGCCAATCCATCCGCCCCAGATCCAGCACTTCGAGCTTACGCATTGACCGGCATGCCGTCGACGGCGTGGAAGGCCTCCCCGATCGCTTCGTAAAGCGTGGGGTGAGCATGGATTACGCCCATCATGGTTTCCACGGTGGCCTCGGCCTCCATCGCGGTCACGGCCTCCGCGATCAACTCGTAGGCAAGCGGGCCAATGATGTGTACTCCGAGAATCTCGCCGTACTTCGCGTCGCTCACAATTTTGACGAAGCCGTCCGGCTGGCCCATGATCTTCGCCTTGCTGTTGGCGACAAACGGGAACTTGCCTACCTTGACGTCATAACCCTTGCCGCGCGCCTCGGCTTCCGTAATACCGGCGCTGCCGATGCCCGGCTCGGTATACGTGGCGTTTGGAATTCGCTCCACCCGGATGGGGTGCGCCGGCTTCCCGGCGAGGTGCGCCACGGCCACCAGCGCCTCCGCGGTGCCCGCGTGCGCCAGTTGAGGGTAGCCAGCCACGATGTCGCCGATGGCGTAAAGCCCCGGCTCCGCGGTCTGCATGTAACCGTTTACCTTGACGAAGCCGCGGTCCAGCTCGGCCTTGGTGTTCTCAAAACCGATATTCTCCGTGTTCGGCTTGCGTCCGACGGCCACGAGCAGCTTTTCGTATTCGAGGGTCTCTTTCTTGCCCGTGGAGTATTCCGCCTCGAACTGGACGCCCTTCTTGGTGCGCATAATGCCGGAGAGCTTGCAGCCGACCTCGACCCGCACTCCCTGCTTTTTGAAAACGCGCAGCATCTCCTTGGAGATTTCCTCGTCTTCCTTCGCCACCACCCGCGGCAGCATTTCAAACACCGCCACTTCCGTGCCGAAGCGATTGAACATGGAGGCGAATTCCATCCCAACCGCGCCGGCGCC
>CAZXBZ010000480.1:0-2145 GCA_964639135.1 uncultured Solibacteraceae bacterium
ATCTGCGCAACGAAATTCACGGTTCCGAAGGGTCCATCTTCACCGACGTCACGCGTGGCACGCCGGTCCGAAGCTTCACTTCCGCCAGCGCGGGCTACGTGATCGAGAAAGCGGATATCGATTTCGGCTGGACGCGGCCTCTGCCGGAGGAAGCGTTTGCCTATGGATATCAGGCCGAGATGCGGCACTTCGTGGAATGTGTCCGGGATGGCAAGCCCGCGCGGGAGAATTATTACGACGGCTATGCGGTGAATGCGATCCTCGATGCCGGATACCGTTCCATGAAGGCGGGCAAATGGGTAAGAGTGAAGTATGAGCGTATTTGAGACGGGAAGCACGAGGTAGCGGGATGGAGGCTCTGCTCGGAGACCGTGCCCTGTTGCTTTCCGGGGCATCGGGCATCGCGGCGGCCGCGGCGAGGCTGGCCGCGCGCGAGGGCGCGAAGCTCTTCATCGTAAGCCTGGGCGAGGATGAGTGCGCCGCGCTGCAACGCGAAATTCTTTCCGTCACGGAACATTGTTTCTTTCTCGCCGGCGATCTCGCGGAGTCCGATACCGCGGAGCGGGCTGTCGCGGCTTGCGTGGAGCGGTACGGCCGCATCGATGCTCTTTTCAACGTCGCGGGCATCAGCGGCCGGCGTTACGGCGATGGTCCGCTTCATGAATGCAGCGACGAGGGTTTCGACGTAACCATTCGCGCGAATCTGCGGACCCTGTTTACGCTGAGCCGCGCCACTCTGCGCCAGATGCTTCGCCAGGATAAAGGCGGGAACGGCCAGCGCGGCGCGATTCTGAACATGGCCACGGTAACGGCCTATTCCCCGCGGAGCGATTTCTTCGCCACGCACGCCTACGCCGCGGCCAAGGCCGGCGTGATTGGCTTGACGACGGCCGCGGCGAGTTACTATGCTCCGCGCGGGATTCGAATCAACGCGATCGCTCCCGGCCTGGTACGCACTCCGATGAGCCGCCGCGCGCAAAGCGACGAGGAGATTCTCGCGTTTATGGAGAAGAAGCAGCCGCTTGCCGAGAGACTGATCGAGCCTGAGGACGTCGCCCGCACCGCGCTCTTTCTGCTGAGCGATTTTGCGCGTATGACTACCGGTGAAATTGTCGGCGTCGATGCCGGCTGGCGCGTAAGCGGCTAAACGTTCAACTCGCGGAGGATCACACAAGATGCAACCGATTCCCTTACGCACAACCGTTATCGGCAGCTACCCCTTTCCGGGATGGCTTGAATTCGCCGGTGACCACCTTGGCGCCTTTGGCGCGGAGGATTACAGCGAATTGCGTGACGATGCCACGAGCATCTCCATCGCCGATCAGGTCCGGGCGGGTCTCGATGTCATTACCGATGGCGAACAATCGAGGCTCGATTTCAACCTTTCGTTTTACGGCTACATCGAGGGGATAGACCGCGAGCCCGCGCCGCCGCGCCGTTTCGGACCTCCCGCCCATGATCAGCGCGGCAAGCATGCGATCACGGGGGCGCTCCGCGCGCCGCGGGGGCTCGGCGTCGTGGAGGAGTTTCTGCGCTTGCGCCGGCTTGCTCCGGAGGGGCCCGTGCTGAAGGCCAGTATCCCCGGCCCTTACACGCTGAGCGGCCGCCTGACCCCGAATGAGCTTTATCCGGACCGATGGTCCGTCACCGAAGCGCTGCTCCCCATGGTTCGCGACGAAATCGCGCGCCTCATCCAGGCGGGATGCGAGGAGATCACCGTCGATGAGCCCTCGATGAGCTGTTACGCCTATAAGGAAGATACAAGCCGCTTCGTCGATATCTTCAACCGCGTGGTGGAGCCCGCATGGAAACGCTGCAGGCTCTCGACGCATCTCTGCTTCGGCAACTACAAGGGCCGCGCCGTGGGGCCGCGCCGCTATGCGCCGATGTTTCCGGATTTCCTTCGCTTTACCGTGGATGAACTGCACCTGGAGATGGCCAGCCGCGAATTCTCGGAGATCGAATGTATCGCGAAAATCGCGGAGACGCACGACGTGAGCGTGGGCATCGTGGACGTGAAAAGCTATTACATCGAGACGCCTCGGAATATCGCGGAGCGCGTGAGGCGCTGCCTGCAGTACGCGCCCGCGGAGCGGCTTTCGTTCGCGCCGGATTGCGGCCTGAGCCAGACCGCGCGCTGGGCGG
>CAZXBZ010000481.1:0-2145 GCA_964639135.1 uncultured Solibacteraceae bacterium
TTCGCCATCTTCTTCTCTCACGTCACGAGCGGACACCATTCGAAGGCATTACCGCTCAAAATTTCTCGTACGTGACTTCGTATTCCCCAGCGGCGTCAGGCCATTTTTTCAACTTGCAGGAAATCGAGCTCCACCGGGGTGGACCGGCCGAAGATCGTCACCAGCACGCGCAGCGTATTCCGCTCCGTATTGATTTCGTCGATTTTACCCTGGAAGTTGGCGAACGGTCCGTCGATGATACGGACGGTCTCGTTCTTCTCGTAGCTGAGTTTCGGACGCGGCCGCTCCGCCGCCTCGGTCTGACGGTATAAGATCGAGTTCACTTCCGATGCGGTGAGAGGAACCGGCTGGCCGCCTCCCCCGACAAACTGGGTAACTCGCGGAGTATTCTTGACCTGGTGCCAGAGATCGTCGTCCATCTCCATCTGCACCAGCACGTACCCCGGATACAGCAGCCGTTTGCTCGTCACCTTCTTGCCGTTGCGCATCTCCACCACTTCCTCGGTGGGGATGAGGATCTGCCCGAGCCGGTGCGCGAATCCGAAGGCCTCGGCGCGCGTCCGAAGGCTTTCGGCGACCTTATTCTCAAAACCGGAGTAGGTGTGGATGATGAACCAGTTCATCAACGGGTTTTCATCCTGACCCGGGATCTTATCCGGATCGGGCGCGGCGGCGGTCACATCATCAAGCGCCACGTTCGCCGCGTCGGTGTCACCGTCGCCGGCGGCCTCGTGCTCCGTGGGAGATTCGACGGGATCCGGATTCTCATCCGCCTCGGGGCCGCCAACGCTCAGCACCCGCGATTCGCCCGGCTCCTGGAACTCCGCATCGGCCTCATCCACCGCGAGCTCATTTTCGGAAGCCTCTCGAACGGCCTCTTCCTCCAGGCTGGGCTCGCCCCCCTCCATCGTCACGAGTTCTTCAACGACGTCCGAGAGATCGTCAGGATCTTCTTCCCCGCTCACTTCGGCAAATTCGGGATCGAGCGCGTCCAGCTCCGGAATTTCGACGGAGCCGGCATCGCTCGAAAAGTCGTTCTGTTCCGGAGGCAACCGCGTGCCGTCCTGCTCCTCGGGATTGTCATCAAATGGGGTCATGGTTGTATGGGCGCCGGCGGCATAACCGGACTCTTATCTACTGAGCGTCGATATCAGGTAATTGATACCACGGCCCAACGCCGTATCCACAAGCGCGAAAAACAAGGCGAACAGGAAGACGCAGATGATCACAACCACCGTCGTCGCCCGCACCTGCTTCTGGTTGGGCCAGGTTACCCGGCGCATTTCCTGCCGCAACTCGTCGACATAGTTGCGGCTGCGCTGAATGAGGTTAGGCTGTGCGCCAGCCACGGCTTTCGTTCCCATAATTTTCCGCTGTACTTTATCCTCACGCAGGCTGCCCGCGTAATCACCGGTTAACCCAAACGCCCTGGGATCAATTCCCAATCCGTCATTGGACAGAGCGAGCCCGGTAAACCGGCCGCTCCTACTCACTTCTCACAATCGCATCGTTCAACAACCAGACCATTGCCGACGGAAGCAAGTTGGACGGGACTGGCAGGGGTGGCAGGAATCGAACCCGCATTTACGGTTTTGGAGACCGCTGTTCTACCGTTGAACTACACCCCTCTAACTTCTACCTGGCTCGATGCGCCAGCCGGCAAACACGATCGCCTGGAGCACACATTCAAAAGCGAGGAGCTTGAGCGTTCCGGACTGATGAATCCATCCAGTCCGCCCGCGAACCCAGCCTTCATAGTGTAGCGCATCGGTCCGCATACCGGACACCGCCGGTAACCGCTTTCGCGAGCGTACGGGAATCGTGCTTACTTGGCTTCCCGGAAGAGCGTATGGCGCCGAAGCACTGGATTGTACTTCTTCAATTCCAGCTTTTCGGTTGTCTTCTTCTTATTCTTCGTTGTGGTGTAGAGGCGAAGCTTCGTCTCCGTACACTGCAAGGTAATGATATCTCTCGGCATGCCGCCTATCCTCTCGAAGCGGGGAAGAGCGCCATGAATCGAGAGCGCTCCTCCCACAACATTCCCTTTATCTCCGGTTTACGCCGGCCCGGGCCGGAATGGTTGTGCCATCGGCGGCCACATTCCGGCGGCCGCCCGGCCCTTTCTGTTAGCCCAGCACCTCGGTC
>CAZXBZ010000482.1:0-2114 GCA_964639135.1 uncultured Solibacteraceae bacterium
CCGTAGCCCGCCCAGTTAATTCCTTCACGCGGCCCGCTCCACTTGCGGCCGGCCAGTAGGTAATCCGCCGCCATGGCGCCGCAGATGGGGCCGAAGCTTGCGCCGACGATCTGGAAGAACGGAATCAGATTGGTGGCCACGCCCGTGATGGCTAGGATGATAGCCGCCGTTGCCGCCACCATGGTGGACGCGCCGCGGGGAACGCTCGGGATCATGGTGTTGAAGCTGTTGCCGACAATGAAAGCGCAGAAGCAGGCCGCCGGGATCGACGCCAGCGTAAACAGGAAGAACATGGTTGTGGCTAGCGGGCCCTGGAGGCTGCCGATGACGTCCGCAAAATCCCAGCCCAGGCCGGGATTCGCGCCGTGCGCGCCGGCGATGGCGGCCAGGGATAATCCGGCGGTGACGAAAACCGCGAGCACGATGCCCACGATGCCGCCCCAGCGCACGTCGCGTGAATCCCGGCTGCTGGTTCCGAAGTCCGCGCCCGCGGCTCCTCCGGTGGCGAAGAAGCCAATGACGATGGCGAGTATGGCGGTGAACGCCCCCAGGTCGTTGCGTGTCGCCGGGTCCGGGGTGTAGTCGCCGATCGTGCCGGCGGTCTGGAAGAAAGCGATCAGCAGCATCAGCAATGGGATCGCGTTCAGGAAGAGCGCCACTCGTGAGACGTACTGAATCCCCTTAACACCTACCCAAGCCATGGCGTAGCCCCAGGCAAGCGCGGCTACGATAAACGGGAGGGTCATGGGCTTGGGATCCATCCCAAGGCCCTTCAGGATGAACTCACTCGCGATCGACGTGCCGACGGCGAACCAGCCCACCTGCAGCAAGCCCATCAGCAACCCAGGCATCACGTAGCCGCCCTTGGTTCCGAAAGTGGAGCTGCCCACGACATAAAGGGGGTAGCCGGTCTTCATGCCCATCATGGCCGGTACGTAATAGTAGAGCCCGTAGCACAGCAATCCAGCCGCTAAAGCGCCAAGCAGGCAAATCGCAAGCCCTCCATATTGGAGCGTGCCCCCCGCCATCCCCTTATAGAAGGCAATCCACAGGAAGATACCCGCGTAACTGGGCGCGATATTCGCATGCCAGGGCGCGCGTTTCTCCGCGGGGTTGGGGGCGGCTTTCGATAGGTATTGAGGCAGCATGGCTGCTCCTTCCGTTGGTAACGCGCCGTGACGGCGGCTATCGAGACAATGTAATACATTCGGAGAATTTGTGCCTTTGAGCCAGCGGGCTATCGGGAATCTCCCGTCTTGAAGCGGCGGAGCGGGGCAAGGCGGGCCGGCCCGATCCGCTCCAGCGCGAAGAGGCGGCCCGTTACAACCGCGGGCGCGCCGGCGCCGCGCGATCCGGCCCGCCGCCCGCCTAGGTTCCGGTTGCCGCCTTTGATATCCTTGATGCTTCATGTCTAAGATGCTCGATGAAATCCGGCAGCAGCCCGCGGCGATTGAGCGGACTCTGCTTGAAGAAATCTCCAATGTGGAGGCATTGAAACGGCAGTTCGCGGCGAACCGCCCGCGTTACATCGTGCTGGCGGCACGAGGCACGTCGGATAACGCCGCGCAGTTCGCGCGGTATCTGATCGAGATCTGTACGGGCATTCCGGTCTCGCTCGCGGCCCCCTCGATCTACACGCTCTACAACGCGCGGCTCGATTTGCGCGATGCGCTCGTGGTGGCGGTTTCACAATCGGGTGAATCGACGGATATCAATATCGTGCTTGAGCACGCGAAGGCGTCCGGCGCGCGGACTCTCGCGATCACCAATGAAGCGGAAAGCACGATGGCGAAGCTTGCCGAAAACACCATCCTGGTGCGCGCGGGCCGTGAATTGAGCGTCGCGGCGACGAAAACCTACACGGGTCAGCTTATTGCTTTCTACCTGCTGGCGTATGCCTTGGGCGCGGGCGTGACGCTCGACCATCTCCGGGCGATTCCCGCGAGCGCGGCGAGCGCGCTCGAGCTTTACGACGCCGTGCGGGAGGCCGCCGGCCGCTACCGCTTCATGGATCACGCCGTCGTCATGGGCCGCGGGATGAATTACGCGAATGTTTTCGAGTTCGCGCTGAAGCTGATGGAGACCTGTTACGTAATCGCGGAGCGGTTTTCAAT
>CAZXBZ010000483.1:0-2093 GCA_964639135.1 uncultured Solibacteraceae bacterium
CGAGAGCATGGCAAGCGAGCCGCAGAGAAAGATCAGCCCCATGCTGAGGATCTGGTTTTTGAGGTAGGAGCGGTTCGTGGTGACTCCCCAGACCCGATTGAGCGCTACTTCCAGGGGCACAAAAATGCCATTCGCGACGAACATCAGCAGCACGAGGCTGCCCAGTTGGACCTTCCCCCTGGACATGATGGAAAAGCGCAGGTTCCGCGAGACAAAGTCTCCCACGCTTTCGGGAAAATACTGGCCAAGAGCGAAGTAAACCGCGTCCGCCGCTTCACGCCAGTGCAGGACGTTCTGGAAGAACGACACCATCACGATAAGAAACGGGAAGAACGAGAGCAATACGTTCGCGGCGATGGAAAAGCCGTAAACATGCACTTCCGTCTCAAACCAGTAGCGAATGGTGGGTGTCAAATATCCGATCAGGCCGCCGGGGCGAGCGGATTGGATGGGCCCCGTCCCCGCGGCGGAAATAGTGCCTGGCGGGCAGGGCTGGCCGGTCGTGGTAAATACAGGTACACTCGACGGGGCCTGCTTGGGGCTGGATGACGATGTGAACATACGCGCGGAATGCCGGCCGCGAATGGCCGCCGTTCCCGGAAGACGGCGGGAGCGGAACCAAGGCGGCGCTCTTATTGTCTCAGGCCGGGCACGCACGGCGTGAATACGCCGGCTGCGCCGTGCCGGTTACGCGCCGGATTCCCATTCGGGCCACTCCTTCTTGTGCTTTTCTTTTTTTCGCTTTTTGGAGTCTCCTTCCACTCTGGAGGGCGGCACCGCGCCGATGCGTTCACGGGCGAGACGCTTGACCTCCTTGGCGGAGTCGATCTTGTCCATTTTCTTTTTTGGCACGGCGGCACTCTTCCCTCAGCCCGTGGGCCTGTTACGTGCATCCTCTATTTGGGATCATAACCTTGATGCATGTCTCAGAGATTGAAACTCCCGCGATTCTAGTGAACCTCGAAATTCTCGAGCGCAATCTGGCCCGCGTCGCTGGCTATGCGAAGGCAAACGGATTGCGGCTGCGCCCGCATACGAAAACGCACAAGAGCCCGCTGCTGGGCAGGATGCAGCTCGAACTCGGCGCGGTGGGTCTCACCGTTGCGAAAACCAGCGAAGCCGAAGTCATGCTGAAGGCCGAACCGAAAGACCTGCTGGTGGCGTACCCGGTTGTGGGCGATAGCAAGTTGCGGCGGTTGATGGAGGTAGCGCGGCGTACGAGCCTCACCGTGGCTCTCGACAGCCTGGAAGCGGCATCGGGCCTTTCTCGCGCGGCGGCCGCCGAGGGTCTTCGGATTCAAGTGCTCGTGGAGGAGGATGTCGGCATGGCCAGGGTGGGTCTGGCGGCTCCCCGAGGGCTTGTCGATCTGGCGGCATCGATTTCCCGGCTCCCCGGTCTGCGCGTGGTGGGGTTCAGCTTCTATCCGGGTCATGTCAAGACTCTCGACGGGGAGGGGCGGGAAAAGTTTCGCGCGCTGGGCGCGAAGCTCGAGGAAACATCGGCATTGTGGAAAGCGGCGGGCTTGCCGCTCGAGGTGGTGAGCGGCGGCTCCACGCCCACGCTATTCCATTCGCACGAACTGCCGGTGCTGAATGAAATTAGGCCGGGCACTTACGTGTTCAACGACCGCAATACGGTGGAAGAGAACGCCTGTACGCTGGAGGATTGCGCGGCGCACGTCGCGGTAACCGTGGTGAGCCTGAGCCGGGCGAACGGGCTGATCGTGGATGGAGGGTCCAAGACGTTTTCCTCGGACCGGCTGGCGACGGGTGGCGAAGTAACCTTTGGAGAGATGCGGGAAGCTCCCGAGGCGAAGTTCGTGAAGATGAACGAAGAGCACGGCTACATCGATCTGGCGCATGCGCGAGACCGGTTCCGGGTGGGGGATCGGGTTCATATTCTGCCGAATCACATCTGCACCGCCGTGAACCTGCACGAGCGGGTATATGGAATCCGGGGCGAGCAGGTGGAACGGATTTGGGACGTGGAAGGCCGCGGGAAGATCCAATAACTTCGCGGCGCTGAAGGATCGGGAAACTAGTGTAGCGTCTCGGAAGTAGCTTTACCGATAGCCGGTCTGGGCGCATACTGG
>CAZXBZ010000484.1:0-2079 GCA_964639135.1 uncultured Solibacteraceae bacterium
AGCCTTTGTCTTTATCGCTTGATTTTGCCAGTTCTTCCCGCTGTCTGCGGAGGGCCTGGCAATGGGAGCACAACCCCCCAACCTCGGTGCGCACGGCCTGAATCTCAAAGCCGAGGCTTTCCTGGATCTGTTGCCGCATGGCGCGGAGAGGTTCGCCGAAATACTCTTCCACCCGGCCGCATTGCATGCAGATGACGTGGGCGTGCTCCTGCTTCAGGCGGGTTTCGTAGAAGTGCTGGTCTCCCCGATAGTGCATCAGGTCCAGCTCATCCACCAGGCCGCCTTCCTTGAGGAGTTTCAGCGTTCGGTAGACGGTCACGCGGTTCAGTTTGGGATCCCGCTCCTGCGCCAGCCGGTAAAGCTGCTCCGCATCGAGGTGCGCGCCGGATTTATCGATGATGTCGAGCAGGATTTGCCTCTGCTTGGTGAGGCGAATGCCCCGCTGCCTAAGAGTGGAACCCGTTGACTGCATCGGCTTGGCCTTAGAATACCAGATACCGGACGAAGCGCCGTTCGCGAGAGGTCAAGATTCCCCAGGCGGGCGGCGATGGCCGGCGAAGCCGGACGGCGCGATAAGATATTCACCAACAAGCCGGGAGGGAGCATCCTTCGCATGAATCGTCGACAGTTTTTCATGTCGGGCACGGCCGCGTTCGCCGCTTCACACTTGAGCTGGGCACAGGATCTGCTGGGTTCAAAGCCCAAGCGCGTGGGGTTGATCGGCTCCGGTTGGTACGGCAAGGTGGATTTGCTGCGCCTGATTCAGGTAGCGCCGGTGGAGGTGGTTTCGCTATGCGACGCCGACAGCCGGATGCTGGCCGAGGCGGCTGAGATTGTCGCCGGGCGGCAGCAATCCAGGAAAAAGCCGCGCACGTACGCGGATTACAAGGAGATGCTTCGAGAGAAGGATCTCGACATCGTGCTGGTGGCGACGCCGGACCACTGGCACGCGCTGGCGATGATCGAGGCCGTCAAGGCGGGCGCGGATGTCTACTGCCAGAAGCCCATCAGCCATGACATCGCCGAAGGCCAAGCGATGGTGGCCGCCGCGCGCAAGTACGGGCGCGTGGTGCAGGTGGGCACGCAGCGGCGTTCGACTCCGCATCTCGCGGAGGCGATCGAGCGCGTGATCAAACCCGGGATGCTGGGGAAGATCGGCTACGTGGAAATCTATTGCTATTACCACATGCGCAACCGGACGAATCCGCCGGATATCGCGCCCCCGGAATATCTGGATTGGGATAGGTATACCGGACCCGCGCCGATGCGGCCCTTCAACCAGCTTGTGCATCCGCGCGGATGGCGGGCCTTCATGGAGTATTCCAACGGCATCGTGGGCGACATGTGTATCCATATGCTGGATGCGGTGCGCTGGATGCTGGAGCTCGGATGGCCAATCTCCGTTTCCTCCGAGGGCGGAATTCTGATCGACAAAGCCGCGAAGGCGAACACCACGGATACACAGACCGCGACCTTCCATTACCCGGAGTTTCCAGTAGTGTGGACGCACCGCACGTGGGGCACGGCTCCGGATCCGGATTACCCCTGGGGCGGCACCATCTACGGGGAGAAAGGCACGCTCAAGTTCAGCGTGATGGGTTACGACTTTATCCCCGTGGCCAAGGAGGGCGCGCGCATTCACAAGGATGTGACGTATGAACTCGATCAATATCCGGAGGATAGGACCGAGAAAGATCTGGAGCGTCATGTGGCTCCGGCCGTCCGCTATCACATGAAGGATATGCTGCGGGCGATCGCCGAACGCGGCCGCCCCGTGGCCGATATCGAGCAAGGGCACATCTCGACCGCTACCTGCATTCTGGCCAACCTGGCGCTGGAAACGGGCCGGACGCTTCACTGGGACCCGGTGAAGCACGAAATCAAAGGCGACACCGAAGCCAACCGCCTGCAAATCTACTTTCCCGGCAAGCCCGCCGAGGCCGTGCGCGCCGACCTGAAACGAGCCGGGTTCCGCTGGGCGCCAAGTGAGGGTGCCTGGCAGCGCCACCGCAGCAACGACGCCGCCTACCAGGCCAAGCAGATTGTTAGCAAGCACTACGGGCAGCCCGCCTAGCAGGT
>CAZXBZ010000485.1:0-2057 GCA_964639135.1 uncultured Solibacteraceae bacterium
ACCGGGAATTTAGCAGCCTTCAGGAGCGTTTCTTCCGGGAAGGCATGGGAGTCTATGTGTATTGCGCTCAAGGTGAATTCCGGACCCTCGTCCACGGTGACGAGGACGCGCACGCCTTTCTCTTCCGTCAGCGGAACAGCCTCGATTTTTGGGAACTTGACGCCGAGACGCCCGACGGCCCAATAGGCGGGCACAATCTCGTTGTTCAGTAACGCGCGGAAACGGTCCTCCGTGAATAACAGCCCGGTGGCGGTTTGAATGAGGATGCGCCGCAGCTCCATGGGTTCGATGCGTTCCGACCCCTCGAAGCGCACGTCGGAGATTGAGGGGATCGCAGAATCCGGGCGGTACATCACGGAGAGTTCACCGCCCTGTTCGGCCCAAACCTGGCCGCGCACCTTCATGGGCTTCCCGGCGCCGGCCAGATAATCCTCGATCAAACGGCTGTAGCGGTGAAGGGCGGGCTCCGTGGCGGCGGAAGTTCCGTCAAACGCGGGGTCTGCTTGTTTGAGGTAAGCCAGGATAGCGCCGCGATCGGCGGGGATTTCCTCAAAACGGATTGGGTAGAAGAGATCGGTTTCTTCAATCTCAAAGGTGGCGATGTAGCCGTCGCGATTCGCGGGCTTCTCGAATTTGTAGGAGACGCTCTCGAACAAGCCTGTATTCATCAGGGCGAAGTGCGCCTGAGCGAAGGAATCCTGGTTTACCGAAGTGCCGATCTTGAGGCCGCTCAGCGTGATGACCTTGGCGGCATCGAGCCGCTTGATGCCTTCCACCCGCACGGCGAGAAGAGGGAACCGTTGCGCGGGGTCGATGGATCCAGTGGTTTTGGGTTTGGGGGACTTGGCCGGGCGAGAGGTCTCCGCCGGCTCGGACGCCGCGGCGGGTTTTGGCGCGGGGGCTGTCACGGATGGCCGTTTCGCGACCGAGGGGCTGCCGCCGGGCATGGTCTGCGCCGCAAGAGAAATCGAGAACGCCGAAAGGCACGTGGCCGCGAGACATGTGAACGGAAAATTAACCATGCCGGTACAAACATTGTACGGACGCTCGCGAAATTCGGTTGCCGGAAGACGAGGCGAGCGCTTCCGTTTGGGGGCATTTTGCGGAGTTCTCCGGCGCTGAGCGGAACACGCCAACCTTTTGCCGCGCAATCGCGTCTTCGAATCAGGACGGAAGACGGCACGCCCCGGTAGGATGGAAGTGGAATGATCAGCAGAAAGCAGTTCGGACGGACTTTGTTGGGTGGCGTGAGCGTGCTCGCGAGCGCCAGGCGCGCGGCGGCGCGGGAGCAGCGCCCGCCGGATGTCATCAGAAATATCGAGATCTTCCGCGAGCCCGGGATGTTCGCGGGGTGGCCGGCCAACCACGGGGCGTGGCAGTGGGGGCAGGAGTTTCTTTTCGGTTTTGAGGTGGAGCATTATAAGGAATCGAGCGACGGGCACTCGATCGATTACACGAAACCCGCCAGGCACGTGCTGGCCCGCAGCATTGACGGCGGAGACACCTGGACGATGGAAGAGCCCGCGTCACTGCGGCCACCGGCGGGGACGAGAGTGGCGGGAGTCCCGGTCGCGCCAGGCGGAAAAGCGCCAGCGCTTTGCCCCGGCGATATCGACTTCACCCATCCCGGTTTTGCCTTCACCGCCCGCATGCTGGATGTGGATCTAGGCCCCTCGCGCTTCTACTACTCGTACGACAAGGGCCACACGTGGGAAGGGCCTTTCGCGCTCCCCGACAATCGCTTCGGCGGCATGTCCGCCCGGACGGATTATATTGTGCTGGGAAAGCACGACATGCTCCTCTTTGTCTCGGTTCCGAAGACGGACCGCAAGGAGGGAATGCCCGTGGCGTTGCGCACGAAGGACGGCGGGAAGACGTGGTCGGTTCAGGGCATGATCGGCACGGAGCCTCAGGTGGGCGAGTATTCCATCATGCCTTCGACGGTGCGTGCTTACGGCGAGCGGCTGCTCACGGTGGTGCGGCATCGCGTGAACCTGGAGCTTTACGAATCGCGGGATATGGGCATGAATTGGGAAGCGCTCGGCAACGTGGTGACC
>CAZXBZ010000486.1:0-2056 GCA_964639135.1 uncultured Solibacteraceae bacterium
GTTCTGGTAGGTGAGGCGCCCCTGCGCGCCGGCGCCCTGCTCGGAAACTCTCGCGCGCGTGCCGCCCCAGTCGTAGGCAAGAACCTCAACCCAGCCCTCAAAGCCTTCCTCTTCAGATTCGCCTTGTACAAACTGGCCGTTCGCGACGATTTTTATAAGAAAGCCAACCATCTTGCTCTTCCTTCGGATCCACACCCGGCAATACCGGCGAGGATTAATGTCCGGCAAAATCTCGCGGGGGAGCGGCTTTTTGCCGGTCTCCCCCGCGTTGGTACTTCAACGGTAGCCGCGGATGGCTTAGGCCGCCGTCGCCTTCTGCTGATCCCACTTGCCGACACCGGCCGAGGTGGTAACGCCCTTGTCGTCCTGGACGAAATACTCGAACTCGATCTTGGCAAAGTTCAAGCTGACGCTCTCGATGGGCATGTCGTCGCCGCTGCCGCCGCTCTGGTAGGAGCTGACAACCACATCGATGAGCTTGTAGGTCATGTACTTTTCCTGTTTATCGCCCGCGGACTTCAGGCAGGTAAGCAGTGCCTCGTCCATGTGCTTGCCGCCGGCGCAGTTCTGCATGAGCTTCACGCTGGCCGCGCACTGGCGGTAGCTCAGCGAAAGATCCTGCAGATTGGCTTTCGCCGTTCCGCCGCCGCCGCCGTAGGAGAAGCCGCCGGCATTCGAAACACCCCAGGAGTACGACAGGATCTCGATCTGATTCTCGAATTTATCCTGCTTGGATTCGCCCTTAATCTCAGGGGTGAATTTCAGAAAATAATTTGCTGCCATGTTCGTATACCCTCGATTGAATTTTGGTTGCTTTGGTCATCCCAAAGTGTTTTGCGCGCCGCACTCCGCGTTCCGGGGAGCGCCGCGGCGGCGCGGCTCCTGCCCATGCCGTTTTCCGTTGAGGAAAACGCACCCGTTCACCGTGCGCCGCCCCACGCGGAGCGGCGCGTCACCCTTGCCGCTGCCTAGCCTTTCGCGGGTGGCGGAAGATCCGCGACCAGCCTGAGCGAAACAGTCAGCTCATCCAATTGGAAGTGCGGCCGCAGGAATGACACCGCGCGGTACGCTCCCGGCTTCCCCGGTACTTCCATCACTTCCACGCGCGCCTCGCGGAGCGGCTTTGACGCCTTCACCGAGGCCGGTGCGTTGTCGTCCAGAACCACGTAATTGGCAATCCAGCGATTCAGGAACAACTCGCAATCCGAGCGCGACATGAAGCTGCCGATCTTGTCGCGCATCATCGATTTCAGGTAGTGCGCGAAACGGCACATCGCCAGCAGGTACGGCAATTGCGTACTCAGACGCGCGTTGGCGTTCGCTGCCTCCCTGTCGTAGAGCTTAGGCTTCTGGGCGCTCTGCACACTGAAGAACGCCGCGTAATCGGTGCCCTTGCTGTGGACAAGCGGCACAAAGCCGTTATCGGCCAGCTCCTTCTCCCGGCGGTCGGTAATCGCGACTTCAGTGGGACACTTCATCGCGATATCGCCGTCCTCGGTGCGGAAGGTATGCACGGGAAGACTCTCGACGAGGCCGCCGCCCTCCACGCCCCGGATCGCCGCGCACCAGCCGTACTGAGCGAAGGCGTTCGTCAGGCGCGTCGCCAGCGCGTAGGCCGCATTGCCCCAGAGATACTTGTTGTGGTCCGTGCCGTCGACCTGCTCTTCATACGCGAAATCTTCGATCTGCACCCCGTCGCGGCCGTAGGGCAGCCGCATCAGGACGTGCGGACAGGTGAGAGCCACATAGCGGGAATCCTCGGAATTCCGGAAGCTCTTCCACTTCGCGTATTCATTCGTATCGAAGATTTTCGCGAGATCGCGCGGGGCGTCGAGCGATGCATAGCTATCCAGATTGAACATGTCCGGGGAGGCCGCGGTAAGAAACGGGGCGTGCGCGGAGGCCGCCACCTGCGACATCTTCTCGAGCAGTTCAATATCCTCGGGATGCTTGGTGAACTCGTAGTCACCCACCAGCGCCGCGAAGGGGTTGCCGCCGAAGACGCCGAACTCTTCCTCGTAGACCTTCTTGAACGCCGCGCTCTGGTCGAACTCCG
>CAZXBZ010000487.1:0-2011 GCA_964639135.1 uncultured Solibacteraceae bacterium
CTTTATAGATTTCAGCCCGAGCCCTGAGATTGTCAAGGTAGCGCTCCATTTCCCGGTGGCGGGCCTCTTCGTGGAGCGTGTGCTCGATCCGTGCGCGCGCCTCGCTCAGTGGCTGAACGCCGCGAGGATGGCGCGCGATGAGGCGGGCGATATGAAAGCCGAACATGGTGCGGAAGATCGGGGAGATTTCACCGGGATTGAGGGCGAAAACCGCATCGTCGAACTCATCCACCATATAGCCGCGCGCGAACGCGCCCAGATAGCCGCCACCGCCCGGACAATCGGAAAGGGAATTCGCCACCTCTGCGAAATCCTCCCCCGCGGCCAGGCGGCACGCGGCCTCCTCGATACCCTGGCGCGCGGCCTCCTCCCCGGTGTCCTCGTTCACGTGCTTGACGATGTGGGCGGCCTCTATGGTCTCAGGGGTGAGGAATTCGTCACGATGCTTACGATAGAATTCGGTAACGGCTTTCTTGTCGGGAGGCGCCGCATTGCCTGCTACTTTCGCCAGGAGGCGTTCGACACGTATCTGGATTTCCACGTCGCGCTTCAGCGTCTCGGGCTCGGATTCCGCATCCTTTCCCACTGCCGCCGGGTGATGGGCACGCAAGGCCTCGACGGCGCGAAGGACGTCCTCTTCGCTGACCTCATCACCGCTCCGCAGGGCTTCCTGCCGCAAGAGCGTTTTCTCGATGACATTTTCCCGGGACCACTCCCAGAGTTGCCGCTCGGCCTCGACACGGTCAAGACCGGTCATCGCGCGCTCGAACCCGGGGCGCAGCAGGCCGGCTTCCTTACGGATCTCACTCTCATCGATCCGTTCGCCGTTCACCAGATAGGGCATCTCTTCTCCACCTAAGGATACGCTAGCGCGGCACGTCGCGAAACGGGATGTCCATGACGGGAAAGCGCTGCCAGCCGAGATAATCGAAGTGCCACCACTCGGTGGGCAGAGCCACGAAATTGTAGCGCTCCATGATGGTGCGCAATTTCTGCCGGTTCACGAGAATCGCGGCCGGGAGGTCGATATTCGAGTAGTGGGCCTTCTCCGTGAAATCGTCGAAAGCGGTGGGCATCGCGACAAGTTTGCCGTAGCGATCCACAAGGCCCACATCGACGGCGGCGCCCCGGTTATGCCGGGAACCCTTCGCGGGGTTCGCGACATACGCTTCATCCGGCACGATTTCCCACATCTTCTTCTGGACGGAAAGAGGCCGGTAGCAATCGTAAATTACGAGTTCGTAGCCATCGTCCTTCAAAGCCCACTGCGCCTTCCAGAGGGCTTCGGCGACTTCGCGGCGCAATATACAGCGGGGTTCGGGATAAAGAACGCTCTTCGTGAAGTTATCCTCGGTGGCATAGCGAATATCGAGACGGATATCGGGTATCACGGTCCGGACATCGATGAGTTCCGCGGGGTCTTTCGGCGCGCAACCAAGGAGCAGTAGCGCGGCCGCCATGATGAACCATGGAGTGAACCCTGACGCACAACGCCGAATCATGACAATTCATCATGTCACACCCCGCCCGCGAGACAGCGCGGAACGCCTCTCGTTCACATGGCCTCAATCCCAATTTCGCCCACTGGACGGCGCGCGCGCAGTTCGTTAGAGTAGGCTCTTTCAGATGGCTGACCACGCCGGCGCGGCACGAATCGTCCGCCGCGAAATGACGCCGGATGAGATCGAAAGGGAATGAAAGGGGAATCGACATGAGGACTCCGCTCAACGTCAAACTGTACCGCTCCACCTTGCCGATCATGGAAGAGGGCGCGGCCGCGGCCATCCAGGAGGCGGCTGAAGCCGGAGGAGGAGTGCTGCGCTGCTTCCCCAGCTTCGTGGGCCGCAAGTTCTGCCTGCCGGGCAAGAACCTGGAACTCGCCGACGAAGATTATTTCCCCGAGGGCCCACACGGCTGGGCGATTGACGAACGCTGGAACGGAAGCGCGATCCTGGCGGATACGGGCAACGGTATCCACGGAGAGGGGCTGTGCCATTTCCACCATCCGGAC
>CAZXBZ010000488.1:0-2001 GCA_964639135.1 uncultured Solibacteraceae bacterium
GTTCAAGGCGGCCATGGCAGCCGCCGCTTGCTTGTCCGCGGCCGCCGTTTAGAAAACCGCCGGAGCGCCTCCCTGGTTCGAACTGGCCCTCAATCTGAACCGGACACAATGCGAACATTCGGCCGCCCAGCCTCTCCGCGAAATGCGGCCCCGCGTTCGCCGCAACAACTTTTTCCGTTTCGCCCGCGTCTACGATGCTTGGAGTGTTTCGCCGGATGAGACTCGCTGCTTTCCTCTACATATTCATGCTGATGCCGCTAATGCCGCTGGTCTCCACCGCGCAGGACGCCGGCGCTGTCTTCCGGAAAGCATCTCCCGATGTGGAAACCGCCCTGCGCAAGAATGCCGATGCCTTCTTCACGGCGCAGGTGGCCAAGAAGTACGGCGAAGCGATGAAGTACGTCGCCGGAGATAGCGTGGATACCTATATCGGCTCGGAGAAGGACGGCTGCTTCTCGATCAAGATCATGAGCATCAATTACAACGACACGTTTGACGATGCGATTGTGACGATCCTCTGCGAACGCGGCCTGGCGACGCCCGTCGGCGGAGGCCGTGTGCCGATACCCACCACGACGTATTGGAAGACCGAAGACGGCGAATGGAAATGGTACACGCCCAAGTTTGAGGGCCGTTCGCCGAAGGATGAGTACGTGATGACGCCGTTCGGCCCCGTCCCGGCAAAAACCCCGGATATGGAAGAGGGCGCGGAACCGGACCGGAGCGGTACAAAGCTAACCCCTCAGATGACGGTGAGCGAATTGAAGGTACCCCTCCAGACCAGCCCCAAGAAGGTCGTGCTGCTGGCGGATAAGCCCTCGACGGCGGTCGCCGATATCCACAATTCGTTTCCCGGCCTTCTGAAGGTGGCGGTGCGCTGGGTGGGCTTGAAGGGCCTCACGGCGACCATCGACCGCGAGGAACTGAACACGGGCGAGACCGCCAAGGTAACCATCTCCTACACGCCGCAGGGCATTCAGCCCCCTCCCAAGACGCACGCGGTTTGGATCGAGACAAGCCCGATGCGCAGCGCCACCCCGGTGACGATTGAGTTCCGCTATGAGGAACAGATGGAAGAACCCTCCGGAGATAACTCCAAAGGTATGTGACGACGGGACATGGCGGCTGCCATACCCGCCGGATATGGCGTCACCGGTTTGGCGGCTGAATTGCTTCGGGTAGCTTCTGGAGGGCTTCCCGCGAAGCATGTCAACTATCAATTCACACCTGACTCCAGCGGCGCAAATCACGCGGCCGCAAACTCTTTTCCCTTCGGGCGCCAGGAACGGCGTCCGCACGGAGAGCAATTCATCCCGCTTTGGCGATCTGCTCTCGGATGTCACCGAAACACCTCATTCCTCCGCGGCTCGCGCTACGGACCCGGCCAGCCGTGCCCCCGTGCCGGAGCCACCGGCTCCGGAGGAGCGCTCCATGATGCCGATGCAACGCTCCTGGACCGTGCCTGAGATTCCAGAGACCCCTTCGGAATACCCGCTCCATCCAAAATACGGCGTGCCGATGGTATCGGAGGCGACACTAAACCGGTATACGTATCCGCTCGAGACGCTCGGCGCGATCCCGCCGAACGAAACGGCGTCGGATGGAGACATCGGAACCTCGGTATTCCGGGTAGCGCCGGACGGGCTACAGGATTTTGTCACCAGCGACGGCTACCGCCATCGTTTTGACGTTGAGATCGTCTTCCCGTCACCCTCCAGCTTCACCTGGCAGGGTCGGGACGCCAGGACGATTCACCCCGAGGTCGCGGAGTTTGCCGCCTCATCGTTGAAGGACAAGCTGGCCGCTTCCGGAATGGAAATTGCGGACTTGGAAATCACGCCATTCCGAATGGCGGGAGGCACCCCCAATCGCCCATGGTTTCTCGACCAACTGGTGTTAAAGCTCGCGGGGAAACCAAACCTGCCGGTTTCCCTGAACGTCGCCATGCGAGATCCGGATTACACCGCCGCTACCATCCGGGAAGTTTGGGAGATCGATACC
>CAZXBZ010000489.1:0-1980 GCA_964639135.1 uncultured Solibacteraceae bacterium
TGGAGAGCCTGCGTGCCGGCCTGCCCGTACAAGAAGGTCTACTTCAATTGGCACACGGGTAAATCGGAGAAGTGCATTCTCTGCTATCCGCGTCTTGAGACCGGACAGGCTCCCGCGTGCTTCCACTCTTGCGTGGGCCGCATCCGTTACCTGGGCGTGCTTCTTTATGACGCCGAAAAGATCGATAGAGTGGCCAAACTGCCGCTTGAGGAATTGATCGAAGCGCACCGGGATATGATTCTCGATCCGCACGATCCGGAGGTCATCGCCGCGGCGCGGGCGAGCGGAGTTCACGATTCGGTTATCGAATCCGCCCAGAAGTCGCCGGTCTACCAGTTCGTAAAGGTATGGAAGATCGCGCTGCCTCCGCACATCGAATACCGGACGCTGCCGATGCTCTTCTACGTGCCTCCGATGTCGCCGGTGACCTCGAATGCCAGTGCCGGGCCCATTAAGAATATCGGTGAAGATGACAATCTCTTCCATGAGATCGACGAAGCTCGCGTGCCGTTGAAGTTTCTCGCCAACCTTTTCGGCGCCGGACACGAGGGCAAGGTTCGCTACGCCTTGCGGAAGCAAAAGGCCGTCCGCTGGTACCGCCGCTCGCTGACCGTGGGCGACGTGAGCGAGGAGCTTGCGGATCGTATTCTCGCCGAGGCGGGCTCCAGCCGCAAGGAAGCGGAGGCTATCTACAAACTCACCTCTCTCTGCACCTTCGACGAGCGCTTTGTTATTCCGCCGATGCACCGCGAAGAAGCTCTCGAAATCATGGAGGGCGCTTTCGAGCATAAGCAAAATGCCGGGTTCGGGTTCCTCACCGGTCCAAAGAGGGGGCTGTAGTGATATCGCGCGATCCTGAATCGATGGCGCGGATCGCCGCGCTCATTACCTACCCCGGTGAGGACTATGGCCAGGCGCTGACGGATGCGGCGGCATGGGTGGAATCGAGCGAGGTGCCGGATATTCAGCGTTTTCTCGATTCCGTTGCCGGTATGACCGTCGAGCGCATGCAGGAACTTTATATCGAGACTTTCGACATGAATCCGGCCGCGACGCTCGACATTGGCTGGCATCTGTTTGGCGAGGACTACGCGCGGGGCGATCTGCTCGCGAAGCTTCGCGCCGCGCACCGCCACTATGGCATTGATGAGCGGCACGAACTGCCCGACAATCTCGCGCTGGTCCTGCGGCTGATCTTGCATTTTTCCGACGATGACGCCGAGGCGTTTGTCCGGGAATATCTTGCACCGGCCGTCGTCAAGATCCAGAAGGGTTTCAAGCAGAGCGACAACCCCTATCTGCATCTGTTGAACGCTCTTCTAGCATGTCTCGGAGTGAACCCCGCCGAAGTGCCTATCTATCCGGCACTACCCGTTTTTAAGGAGATGTAGCATGGATAATCTGGCCCATTACTTCGATACCTTCTTCTTTATCGCGATGCCTTATGTGGCGTTCTTCACGTTCTTTCTCGTAACGATCGAACGCTACCGCCGGCGCAAATTTACCTATTCCAGCCTTTCCTCGCAGTTTCTGGAAAACAAACAGCATTTCTGGGGACTTGTTCCCTTCCATTACGGGATTATCGCGGTAATCCTGGGCCATATTGTCGCATTCTGTGTTCCACGAGAAATATTGTGGTGGAACAGTAAGCCGCTGCGGCTCTATATCCTCGAGGGCAGCGCGCTGGTTTTTGCCATTCTCGCCGTGGTCGGCCTGGCCGCGGCCATGATCCGCCGCTTCAATGTTTCGAAGGTCCGCGCCGTCACCACCAAAATGGATTGGGTGATTCTGGCTTTGCTGATGCTCCAGTTGCTTTCGGGCATCGAAGTAGCCGTTCGCTATCCCTGGGGTTCGTCCTGGTTCGCGGCGTCGGCCGCCCCGTACTTGTGGTCCATCGCAAAACTCGATCCGAATATCTCGTACATCGTTGCCATGCCGCTCTCGGTGAAGCTGCATATTATCAACGCGTATTTGTTGATT
>CAZXBZ010000490.1:0-1965 GCA_964639135.1 uncultured Solibacteraceae bacterium
GATGCGGCAGTACATGGCAGCGCGAAATGCCGCGGCGCAATGAGCGGCGAGCTCATCCCGCGATTCCGCGGATTGCGGAACGGAAGACCAATCGAAATATCGAATCGTATCTAAGCCGCTCCGGCTCGCCTCGATCACCTGATTATCAATAAGGACATTGATCTCGCGGATGGTGGAACGGACACCCGTTGGATAGTAGACTGCCTCCTGCTCGAAATACGAGGTGAGGTCAGCGGTGAGAGGGAAAAGATCCAAGCGCTTCAAAACTTCGATGGAAGTCGCAAAGAAGAGGAGCCCGGAGTGAACCGCATAATAAAGCGGCCGGCCGCCGAGACTATCCGAGGCGAGCCTCAAGCAATGATTGCGCTGGTTGTACACACACAGCGCGAAGGTCCCATTAGCCCGAGCCAGAAGATTGATTTCGCCATGCCCCAACCTCGAAGCCGCCGCATGCAGCTCGGGTTGCTCTCCCTTATTCCCAGACAACGTACTCTCGTCAAAATAGAGGGATCCGGTGATCGCGGCCACGGTTTCCGTATCCGACCGCCAGCCGCGCTCGGGCAGAATACCGAGATCACCGTGAATGAGGAAGAACTCCGGTGTGCTAAACCGCGAGATGTTGTAATGTTCCGTTAAACCGGAAGCCGCCTCAACCGTGCCGGTGTGCGCATCAATCCGCGCTCCGTCAAGGGAGAAAATACCTGCAAAAAAGGACATTTTTACCTGTACTATATGTTAACTAACCATTATAGAGCCCTTATTTGCAAGCGCTTAGGCGGGTTACGAGCCTCAATGGGGTACTGCTCCATCGCTTATAAACGCGGCTGTGTTCGCGCTTCGGGCAATGTGACTCATTCGGTCAGCTTGGGCTTGTACCGCGGCTTAGGCGGGCTCTGGCGCGTATCCGTCAAAAAGCGCTTCGCGGAGCTCCTGACGTTTGTCATGATGGAAAGCATGAATCGCATCTCTGGCTTGCTTCTTATGGTATTGCTGGCCGGCGGCACGCTTCCGGCTGGCGCGGCTGTGGATTTTGAGAAGTCGGTGGCTCCGATATTGCAATCGTCTTGTCTGGCCTGCCATCACGAGGGATCCGCTCTTGGAGGCGTGCGGGTGGATACGCACGAATCGATGAGCATCAAGACACCGTTGGGGCCGGTGGTAACGCCCGGCGACCCGGAGCATAGCACCCTCTATGCAACTCTGCTGATTCCCAAAGGCCGGCCGATGGCGATGCCGCCAGCGGGTCCCCTGGCGGACGCCCAGAAGGAGATCATCCGTCAATGGATTCTCGAAGGCGCTAAATGGCCGGAAGGTTACGTCGTCGGCAAACGTCAGACATCCGGAGAATACAAGGACGACCTGGCATTGGTGGAAGCGGCGCGGGCGAGAATCGTGCAACGGAGCGGAGTCGCTCGTGAAGCGGCGATGAAGCCTTATACCGAAACGATCCCGGCCACGGATGTGACGATGGAGTTCCTTCCCATTCGCGCCGGCTCCTTCGCCATGGGCACACCCGATAGCGAGAGCGGACATGAGGCTGACGAAAGCCCCGTGCATCAAGTGAAGGTGGATGCGTTCTGGATGGCCAAGGTCGAAACCACGTGGGATGCGTACCGCATATTCATGATTGCCCAGCAGGCTATCGAAAAAGCGAACCCGGACGCCATGGTGGACGCGGTAAGCCGGCCCACGCCGCCCTATGTGGAAATGAGCTTTGGAATGGGCCTGGACGGCTATCCAGCCATCAGCATGACGCAGCATGCCGCGAACAAGTTCGCCCAGTGGCTAAGCATCAAGACGGGGCACTTCTACCGCCTGCCCACGGAGGCTGAATGGGAATATGCCTGCCGCGCGGGAACGAATACGGCCTATTCCTTTGGAGACGATCCGGCTCAGCTAGGCGATTATGCCTGGTTTGCCGATAACAGTGATGGTAAATACCAAAAGGTCGGCACAAAGAAACCG
>CAZXBZ010000491.1:0-1962 GCA_964639135.1 uncultured Solibacteraceae bacterium
GGGCACGGAAGACTACATCGGAACGGGCTGGGGCCAGGGCACGTACCAGCAGCGATTCCAGGGCAGTTTGATCGCGGACGGCAAGACCGGCGAATACGGGTTCTACAGGTATCACATACCGGACCCGGTCTATTTCTATAAGGACATCCGGGTGACCCTTCAGCAGATGGGCGGAGCGCCTTATGAGGAATATTCGAAAATCCAGACGGAGCCCGGCGCCGAAGTGAGGCCGGTGACCGCGGAGGTCAACGGAAAACTGGTCCGATTGCTCGAACCGGGCGAAAAACCGCTCAGCGAACAGCCCGTGCAGACAAACTCCTGGATCAACTATTTCCGTCAGGACGACGTATCGGCCGTGGCGCTCTTCTATCTGGATAAACCCACAAACGGCCTGCCGCCAATCGCGCCGCTGGCCGCGCGCGTCGCGGGATTGTCCGAAACTCAGCCGGAATAGGGTTCCCCGCGCCATCCGGATAGTTCCACAACCGGTTTGGTAGACTTTTCGAGTGCGCGCCACCGCGGCGCGCACTCGGGCAAATCCATGGAATACATTCAACCGGCCGCCAGTTCAAAACGGACCTGGATTCTTGCAGCGCTTCTCCTCCTGGGCACCTTCGCCGCATTATTCTGGAGACTGGATGGCGCTTACCTGTGGCGGGACGAAACCACCACGGCCACCTGGGCCCGCACAATGGTCCAGAACCGCTCGCTCGTGCCCTACGTGTTCAACGGCAAAACCCTGGAGGTTCAGGGCTTCGACGCGCACGACTTCAACGAGCACCTGACGCCGGGAATGCAAGGCTGGCTGCAGTTCTATGTCGAGGCGCTCTCGTTTCAGCTCTTCGGCGTCAGTACGTTCACGGCGCGGCTGCCATTCGCAATCATCGGGCTGTTGAGCGTCGCGGTACTCTGGCGGATCGGCCGGCGCCTTTATCCGCGCGGGAATCTCGCCTTTCTCTTCCCGGTTCTCGCCATCACTTCGATCTGGTTTCTTACCGCGGCGCGGCAGGCGCGTTACTACGGCCTGGTTTTCCTTTTCGGCGCGCTGCTGCTCCATGAATTTCTGCGCTATCTGCAGGACCGCCATGTAGCGGACCGCGCGTCCTGGTATCTCCGGGTCTCGGCATGGTCCGCGGGAATGTATCTTTCGAACTATCTGGGGTTCGCGGGCATGTACGCGGCTCTCTGCCTCTACGTCCTGCTGACCGGCGACCGCAAGCTGCTCTTCCGCTGGTCCGTGATGACCGTGATACTCGCCGTACTGTTCGGCGCGGAGTTTTTCTCTTTCCATTTCGATTTCGCATCGACCTGGACCTCGTCGTCACAGCCCTGGGAAAGCGGAACCGCGACGATTTGGGACAAGCTGCGGAACGCCCGCACCACGCATTCGGAGGAGAACTTCCGGATGCTGCCGCTGCTTTTCCTGATTCCCGGAGTCTTCTTCCTCTTCCGCGGCAGGCGCGCGACGGGGAACTCCCAGCCTGGGAGAGTTCCATTGTGGACGGCGGGGCTGGCGTGGGCATTCACGCTCGCCGTGTTTTTCGCAAAAGGCACCACGGCGCTCACCTGGCTCAGCATCGGGATGACCTTCGCGCTCGCCGGCGCGGCGCTGAAACGATTTCTCCATTTGAGAAAGAACGCGCCGGACGGCACGCACGACGTTACCGCCTGGCTGATTCCGGTGCTGCTGGGGGGAATGGTAGTTTACGGGCTGGGAGTGGAGCACACTCCACAGAACTATCTTCTCTACCTCTGCGCCGAATTGCTCGCGGTGGGGATGACGGTTTTCGCCATCATCCGGCTTCGTCCGAAAAGCGGACGCCCCCTGGACCCGATAAGCGGCATGGTTCTGCTCACCGTCCTCGTGATCGTCGTCTCCATCCTGGTGACCGCGTTCGTGGGCCTGGACAAGGGTCTCCCCCGTTATTACTACCAGGTCGTCGCGGCGGCCATCGTGCTGGC
>CAZXBZ010000492.1:0-1954 GCA_964639135.1 uncultured Solibacteraceae bacterium
CCAGTAGATACCGCTGCAATGGTTTCAACCCCTGTATCAACATTGGCGATACTCACACGGGCTTGCGTGATGCTGGCACCACCAGGGTCGGTAACAACTACGGAGACTCTTGCCGCGGATGCCTGCGCGAACGCGGCACCGACGGAGATAATTAGGCAGACTGCCAACCGTAGAATAGACATGGCGATTCCTCCGATTTCAATTTAAGATTGTGACCGCGCTCATGAAGACGCTGCTATGGGCGACTCCTGATTGACGAACGCTAGTGCGGACCGAATCCGTTCCACTCGTGCCGGGGAACTTACGGGCATCGGGGCACGGGGAAACCCGCCTTCGCGCCCCATGATGCTCATTGCGGTCCGAACATTTGCTGGCAGGTTTGGCGCTTCGAGGGCATTCCATACCTCCAGAAGTTGACTGTGAAGTTTCCGGGCGGTCTCCTCGTCACCTGCCCGCACGGCTTCCCAGAGTGCGATGCAGGGTTCGGGGACGGCGGACAGGAGAGCCGCGATGGCGGCATGAGCGCCCAGTTGAAATGATGGGTACAAGAGAGGATCGACAGCCGTAATAATACGGACACGGTCGTCAATCCCGGCATCACTGACGTAGTGAAGGAGATCCGCCAGGGCCTTTACATCGTTCGCGCTTTGCTTGACGCCGATCGCTCCATCCACTTCACGAAGGATACGCGCGAGCAACGGCATGGAGAGATAAGCCCAGGGGATAACGTTATAGATAATTAACGGGAGTCCCGTACGGCCGGCGATTTCGCCGAAGAAGCGGAGCATGGATTCGTCGTCCGGACGAAACAGGTAGTGAACCGGGGTCACTTGCAAGGCGGCGGGCCGGAGATCCTTGAGCGCGAGGCCACGCTCGATGGCCGCGCGCGTGCTCTCCGTGATCACACCCGCGATCACGGGGATACGGCCGTCCACTTCCTCCATCGTCCAGGCCACCAAGTTGCGGCATTCCTCCGTGGAGAGCGTGTGGCCCTCCCCGGTGCTGCCGCCGACCGCCAGACCATGCACACCGGCGGTTTCGACCATATAGCGAACTTCCCGGCGGTGCAGTTCCTCGTCGATGGAGCCGTCACCGCGAAAAGGCGTCACAATCGGCGGAATGATTCCTTTTATTTGTTCCACTTCCTTGCACGAACCTCCGGTCCGAAGTAGCTAAGTTCTTTAATCGCGGTGTGTATGTGGTGAGCAATCTCCGGCAATTTCTCGTCGGGCATTCGATCCCGGGGTCCCGAAACGCTGAGCGAAACCACCGAATCGCGTAATGGATCCGCGACCGCGGCAGCCACGCATCTAACCCCGGGCTCGTTCTCCTCAAGGTCCAGCGCGTACCCCCGCTCCCGGACAGCAGTCAATTCCGCTTGCATGGGCTTCCAGGCAGAGATCGTGTTCCTGGTATGGGCGGGCATCCCTCTTCGGCTCAAAATATCTAACGCCTCATCATCGGAAAGAACCGCGAGAATCGATTTACCCAGGCTGGTTGAATGCAGATCCCAGCGAGTCCCTACATCTCCTCTCGTATGGAGTTGAAAAGTCGATTCCGCGGCGGCCACAATGACTACCTGGTCGTTGGAAAGCAAGCCGAACTTGCAAGTCTCGCCCGTTGCTTCCATCAATCGGCGAAGCGCCGGCCTCACCTGTGCGACCATGCCGGAATTCTTCACGAAGGCGAGCCCGAGTTCAAGCGCTCTTGGCCCTACTTCATACTGTTTTGTCTCTGAGTTCTGTCTCACCAGATCGAACTGCTTGAGGGTGCGGAGAAGATTGTGCGCGGTACTCTTAGGCACATCGAGCCGGCGGGCCAGTTCCGAGAGAGACCACACCGAGGCGCCGAGGGAAAAGCAAGACAGAAGCTCAAGCGCCTTGCTGACGGAAGCGACCTGATACGAATCGCCTTTAGGGGACGCGAGGTGTTTGTTCAGACTGGCTGAACTTTC
>CAZXBZ010000493.1:0-1942 GCA_964639135.1 uncultured Solibacteraceae bacterium
GTAGCGGCCGATGATGGCGAGATTGCTGGGGGCGTCTTCCGGACGGGGTTTTTCCACCATGCCCCGCAGCTTGAATACTCTGTCCTCGGCCGCGGCGCAGGGATGGGGTTCCGCGTCGACAACCCCATAAGCGCCGATGCGCTCCCGTGGGACCTCCATCAGCGCGAGCACGGATGCCCCCAGCGCCTGGTGGACGGCCTTCATCTGCTTGAGAACGGGCACCCGCGACATGATGATGTCGTCGGGCAGCACGACGGCGAAGGGCTCGTTGCCCACCACGCCTCGCGCGCAGTGCACCGCGTGGCCCAAGCCGAGGGCGCGCTTCTGGCGCACGAAGCAGATGCTGATAAGGTCACTGATCGCCTTCACCTCGGCGAGGTGATCGAGCTTCCCTTTTTCCTCCAGGGCGGCCTCGAGTTCCGGGCTGAAATCGAAGTGATCCTCGATGGAGCTCTTGCCCCGGCTGGTGATCACCACGATATCGGGGATATCCGCGCCGAGCGCTTCCTCCACGCCGTATTGGATGAGCGGCTTATCCACCAGCGTGAGCATCTCCTTGGGCTGCGCCTTCGTGGCGGGCAGAAAGCGGGTGCCCAATCCGGCACAGGGGAAAACGGCTTTGCGCAACGGTACGGACATAGAACCTTATCGTAGCGCCAATAGAAGACCGGCTGCCCTCGGAGCTTCCTATTCGAGCAAGGTAAAGCGTCCGTCCCTTTCCAGACGATAGCGGCGGCCTCGCCAGAGAATCGTGTTTCCAAAGAATCCCGACACCCAAATGACGAAGCTCAGCAGATCCTGGCCTGGCAGCGCCAGCCAATGTTTCCAGGTAAAGCGGGCGGCGACGGTACGGCGCATCGCGGCGGCTTGGAGATAGCGGAGCGCAAGCGTCACTGGCAAGGCGGGCCAGGCGGCCGGGACGATGGCCGCGAGCAGCAGAGCCAGGGGGAACGGCCTCAGGAAGAGTTCGCCGAAGTAGCCCGCCGGCCGCGAGCGCCGGGTGGAGCGGGCCCAGCGCAAGCGGTGCGCCATGCTATGCGCGAAATCCTGGCCGCCGATGCGATGCTCGATCACGGATCTCGACAGAATGACGCGATATCCGAGCGCGGCAACGCGATTGCCCATGACGAAATCCTCGGCCAGAAACTCCGATAGCGCCGCGAAGCCGCCAATCTCACGAAGTGCATTGCGGCGGATGGTCGTGGCGGGGCCGAGCGCGAAGCGGACCCCCTCCAGCAGGCGCGCCGTCAGGACGCCGCCCAGAAACTCGGTATTCATGTGGAGGGCTTCGAGGAAGCTCCAGACGCTCTTGCCGGGCACCGCCCGGTACGGGCAGGTCGAGAGGCCCAACATGGGGTCGGTGAATTCCGCGCCGATGGTGTCCAGGAAGTGTGCGCCGGCGCGGACATCGCTATCGGCCATGACGAGCAGATCGTGGCGGGCGGCATCGGCCATCAGGGCCAGCGAATAGACTTTGGCGTTCGCGTACGGCGCCTCGCCGGTTACCAGACGCGCGGCGGGCACATCGGGGAACTCCGCGCGGAGTTTTTCCACGACGGCAACGGCGGGGTCGTCGCTGCTTCGGGTCGCGAAGAGAAGTTCGAAGGTGGGCGCGCCATCCGGGCCTCGATAAGGTTGCGTGAAGAAGCTGCGCAGATTCTCTTCGAGACCGTCGTCGAGACCATGGAGAGGCTTAAGGACGCTCACCGCGATGCGCGGTACGGGGGGTTTGGGAACCGGTTGCGCGCGGTAGCGCCACGCCGCCACCATCGATAGCACGCAATAGACGAGACTGCCCGCCAGGAAAGCGGCGGGCAGCGCGGTCATGGCCCAGGATGTCCAAAAAAGTTCCAAAGGGGAATTTTACCGAATGGGTTAGGGATACCGCTACGGCTTGGCCCGAGCGGCGATTTGGTGCCAGTAAATCCCCATGATTGAGGTG
>CAZXBZ010000494.1:0-1922 GCA_964639135.1 uncultured Solibacteraceae bacterium
CGTTAGTAGACGGGCTTGTCACCGCCGTCTCTCGGCTTCTTTCCATTAAGCTCGCCCGGAGGCAGGAACGGGTAGATCAGGAATTCGTAATAGTCGCTCAATTTTCGCGAATTTACGGATTCCACGTTCCGCGGCGGAGGGTAGCTCCAGATAGGGTCGTCGGGAAAAAACTTCGCGCGAACAAGATCCGCCGGTAAGGGCAGCGTGAGCGCCGCGAAAAGTAGCGCCGCGCCACAGGCTCCGATGCACCTCGGTATTTTACGAATCGGCTCCATTCTCATCCCGCGCGCTCTCTCTCCTATCGAATCGCGGCGTTGCTCGATGTCCGCTGAAGCGCCGGCGCGAGCGCGTCCCCGAACGCCAGCCACACCTGGTACCCCTCATGGCTGAAGCCGACATCCAGCCGCATGAACGTGTTGTTGCGCGCGTTGAAGCGCATGCCGAAACCAACGGCGGATTCCAGATTCCGGAAATTGAAATCGCGGTGACGCTCCATCACCTTGCCCGCGTCCGCGAAAAGAGCCATATCCAGTCCGCTAAAGACTTCCCAGCGCCATTCGGCATTCATCAGCAGGCTGTTATCACCATAAAAACGAAAGGGCCGGTAGCCTCGCAAATCGCTATTCCCACCAAGAATGTTCTGTAAATAGAACGGAACCGCCTGGCCCTCGCGGACGAAGGAATGGTTCGTCCGCGCGCGCAGCGCCACCACCCGCCGTTGATTGAAGAAGGGGAAATACTGCTGCAAATCCACCGTCAGCCGGCTAAAGTCGAAGCGGTTCAGTTCCTGATCCCGGTAGATATTGTATTGCGCCGTATAGCTGCCTCCGTTCCTCGGGCCGCCGGGGTTATCCCGGTAATCCACCTGCGCGAAAACGCCGTAGCGGAACAGGTTCGCCTGCGAATCGATCCCGCTGGTCAGCGCCGGCGGATACTGCAGGTCCGTGGAAATCACTCCCTCTCGCGTCCCCGGCCCCGTGTTCGCGAACAGGTAGCCCGTGGAAGCGCCCAGCCTCACTCGCTCCGCCGGCTTGAGCAGGAACGTCGTGTCCACCGTGGTGTCTTCCAGGCGGTAAGCGCTACGGCCATTTTTTCTCGAATCGGCGCCCGGTCCGTAATAGTCGAGATGCGGGTAGTTGTGCCGCACCGCCTGAAAATCCCATTCCAGTTTCCCGTTCGCGAGTTGCGGAGCGGTCAGTTGCAAATCCAGCTTCCGCGCGCCGCCAAAGGATATTTGAGCGGCGGCCCGCGCGACAAAGCGGCCGTCGGCGAGATCGTCCCGGTAATATTCCGGGCCGAGGGCCATTCCCGCGCCGGGGGCCAAACCGCCAAGCTTCACGCGGAAGCCCCCGAACCCCTCCGTGATCCGCTCCAGAATTTTCTCGTCCTTCACCTTGGAAAGCACTGCTTCCCATTTGTTGGGCACATCGGGCACAAGCGATGCCGCCTTGTGCTCCCTCGCCTCTTCGATGGTGGCTATTCTGGATTCGGCCTCCGCCGAATCGTGTACCGCTGGGGCCTCCCGTGCCATCGATGCATCCTGTCCGGCCAGGGACGCGAACGCCATCATTCCCACCCCAAGCGTAATGCCCCAAAACCGCGCCATACGCGGCCGGCGTCGGATGGTCGTTAGCGGATACATAGAGTTTTCATAGGCGATGGCGCACCCTGGAATCCTAACGAATCTCGAAATCGCGGTAACCACCATGCTGGCCCAGCTTGCACGGATAGGCAAGCCGGTACTTCAGCCGCCATCCGGCTTCGGCGCGGCGGGATCCGAACTCGCGGACCCTCGCGCCGTTTGTTCCAGATCGAGAATAATCGATTGATTCGACCGCCGCAGATCGTTCAGGATCTCTTCCCGCGTACGAGGCCCGAGCTTCGAGCCGGAAACGGCTCGCTCCTGATCCAGAAACGGCCAT
>CAZXBZ010000495.1:0-1907 GCA_964639135.1 uncultured Solibacteraceae bacterium
GGGGCAGGAAAGCGGCACGAATCTCGCGCCCCTGCTCCGTGCGGATCGGAATATTTTGCAGGTTTGGGTTCGAGGAAGATAAACGGCCCGTGGCGGCGCCCGCCTGATTAAAGCTGGTGTGGATACGGCCGGTTTCCGGGCGAATCAATTGCGGGAGAGCGTCCACATAGGTGCCCTTCAATTTTGCTAATTGCCGGTATTCGATCACCAGCGCCGCAATCTCATGATGGGGCGCCAGCGCCTCCAGAACGTCCACCGCCGTTGAATGGACTTTGCCCTTGCCGGTTTTCACCGGAGCGGGCAGATGGAGCTCGTCGAAAAGAACTTTCGCGAGTTGCTGTGGGGAATTGATGTTGAATTCGTGGCCGGCCAGCGCGTGAATTTGAGCCGTAAGGCCGTCGAGTTGAGACGCCATGCGATCGGATATCAACGTAAGAGCGCCGGTATCGACTCGTATGCCGGTCTTTTCCATGCGCGCGAGCACGGGGCTGAGCGGAAGATCGATTTCCCGGTAAGGGGCATCCAGCGCGAGATTCGCGAGGCCCGGCTTCATATCGTCGTCCAGGCACAAAATCAGATCGGCTGCCGCCTCGGCGCTCTGTTCGACACCCCGTTCGAAACGCCGGGCGGCCAGACCATCGACGGTGGTCAGGCTCGGATCAGCGTAGAGGAGAAAGCCCATCAGGAACACGTCGTCGATTTCTCCCGCGGGAGCGCCCCAGGATTCCGGAGCGGCGAGGAGCAGTTGCTTGTAGTTATGGAATACCTTGGCAATCCGCGCGTTGTTCCACCAACTGGTTACGAAAGGCAGATGCTCCCCCGGCACGGCCCGAACCACGCCCGGCGCGGTTGCGAGATAGCAGAAAGGCGGCTCTTCCAGAAATTCCCCGCCCGGCGGGGTGAGGAGCAGTGCGATTCGGCCCGACGCAAGCACTTCCCCGGCCAACTGTTCGGCCTCCTGCCGCGTGTGAATCCGGCGAAAATCTCTAGCCTTTTCGGTTACGGTTTTCTGGACTTCGCGAAGGGCGCGGCCGAATTCCAGCTCGCGATAAACCGCCTCGAGCGCGGCGGCATCGGGTTCCTTCACGGCAAGATCGCTTAGGGAGATGCCCAGGGGCGCATCCACCCGTATGCGCGCGAGCTTCTTGCTGAGCAGAATCCGGTCACGATTCTTCTCCAGGCTTTCCCTGTACATCTTGCGCTTTACTTCTCCCGCGCGCTCGATGGCCTGTTCGACCGAGCCAAATTCGAGGATCAGGTCTTTCGCGCCTTTCTCTCCGATCCCTGGCGCCCCAGGGATGTTATCGACGGCGTCTCCTTTCAGCGCGAGCAGGTCCACCACCTGCGCGGGACGAACGCCCATGAACGTTTCCACGCCGGATTCGTCGTAAATAAGGTCGTCCTTCATGGGATTCAGCATGCGAACGTGAGGGGTCACGAGCTGGAGCATGTCCTTATCACTCGATACGATCATGACGTCCATGCTGGCCGCGGCCTTGTGTGCCAGCGCGCCGATGACGTCATCCGCTTCGAAGCCGGGGGATTCGACGATGGGGATGCGCATCGCCTCGAGAACCCGTTTGATATCGGGGATCTGCTGGAGCAGGTCGGGAGGGGTTTCCGTGCGATTCGCCTTGTAATCCGGGAATAATTCCGTGCGGAAATCCGGACCTTCACTTTCAAAAACCGCCGCCATGAAATCGGGCTGGTACTGATCCCGAAGGCGGCGAATCATGTTGTTGAAGATGTAGGTAGCTTCCGTGGGAACACCCTTTGAAGTGCGCATCGGCTGGGCTCCGGATCGAGCGCGGGCGTGGTAGGCGCGGAAGATGAATCCGAAGGAATCCACCAGAAACAGGGTTGGTCGCGACATGGCCCCATCATAGCTTGGAAGGCTAGGCGTCTCC
>CAZXBZ010000496.1:0-1893 GCA_964639135.1 uncultured Solibacteraceae bacterium
CGTGGATCATGATGCCGCTGTTCCTTCGCGCCCACCCAGGGCCATTTGGCGCTTGCGATCCGGTGAAGCGGTACTCTACGCGGATCCGGTAATATGCAAAGGGTTCGCGATAGAAAATGTGGCCAAACCGGCCGCCGAAATCCGTGTACTGGTCGTAAGAAACCTTCATGACCCCGTTCTCCACCCGAAACGTATTGCCGAAATTTTCGTTCAGTGGATAGCCGGTGATCTTGGGCAGCCAGCCGTCGAGATTTTTCCCGTTGAAGAGCTGAATCCAATCTTCCTTCGCGGGGTCGTTCGGTGCCGTCTGCGCTATGGCGGAAAAGGCCGCCAGGGCCAATGCCAGTGTCAGCAAAATAAGAGTGCGCGGGGAAATCTTCAAGGCCATAATGCAGTTGAGTATATCCCGCTCGTTTAGTTCAGGAAAGATTCTTGTGGAATTCCGCCTCGTGATGGGTTACATTCGAGAAGCGCCATTTTCGCTACTGGATATGCGTGCCGCCGCGGTCTCTCCCCCTCATCTTGTTCAACCCGCCGAAGGGCGGAATGCTCATCGGCTCGCATTGCGGCTGGAGCCGTATCAGCCGCGCTACTTTAGGCGGCTATTCGCGATTGAATCCAGTGTTTTTATCGAGGATCGATACAGCCTCGAACTCTTCCGGCACCTCTGCCGGGATAACCGGGATCTCATGGTCGTGGCGCGCCTCGGTAACCGAACTGTTGGATACGTGATGGGTGAGCTTCATCCGCGGGGCGTCGAGATCGTTTCTCTCGCGGTGACGCCCGCGCACCGTAATCGCGGAATTGGCCGCCGCCTGATGCAAAGGCTGCTACGGCGCCTGAAGAACTCGGGAGTTGCCCGTGTATTTCTCATGGTGAGAGAGGGAAACGGCGGGGCCATCGCGCTCTATCGCTCCCTGGGCTTTCGCCGCGTGCGGCGCATTCAGGAATACTACGGGGACGGGGAAGCCGCCATTCGCATGCGCCTCGAATTCGATTAGCGCGGTTGGCGAGCACCGGCGTCACTTGCCGCCGAACGTTACTTCCAGCCGCGGATTCACGCCATTGTAGAGCAGTGTGATTTGCTTGGGCTTATGTTTCCCGTCGAGCGGGAAGTAGAGCAATCCCTCGCGTACTTCGGTCAGCTCTCCATCCTGGAGCACTTTCGCTTTCAAAAGATCGAGCCAAGCCATCGCTTTGTCGCCCGGCTTGCCGTCGCGGATCTCCTGGTTCACCGCGGTGGCGGTAGCCGTGGGGCTGCCCGCCGTGCCTCCGCTGCTTCCTGGGGTATCGATACGCCTTGGCGGGCCGGTTGGGACTGGTCCTCCTCCGGGTATTCCACCCCCAATCACGGGTCCGGTATTTTGTCCCATGATCGGGCCGCTCGATAGCACTACTTCGCTCACTACCATGGTGGACGAGCCGGCCAGCATTTCCGGAGCAAACGGTTCCGAACGCTGCCCGTCCTTGCTGCTTACCAGAACAAAATCGTCTCTATAGAGCCGGATGCGTTCATCCGGACGGTTTGGTGTGATTTTTACCTTCACCACCACCAGGTAGCCATCCAGACTGTTATCGATGAGATGCTCCACCTGTGCGCGGTCCATATAAAGTTCCGCTTCGATGGCTATCTTGGCCGATCGTGCGCTTCCCTTGAAAGGGCCGGGATTGCTGGCTGCTCCGAGGTGCAGGGAAAGAAGCGCGAATACAAGGAGAATCCGGCTCATGCGCCCTAGTTTATCCGAAACCTCGTCGCGCGGCTTCCCCCTCCCGGCCGCTGGTAAGGGATACATTCCTCTGGGCGCACCGCGAGCGGGCGCTTCCAACCCGCATGGTACATTGAAGAATTGCTGAATTCAGACCGTCTAATCCCCACCACCCATGTACTGGAGT
>CAZXBZ010000497.1:0-1878 GCA_964639135.1 uncultured Solibacteraceae bacterium
CTCCTCCTGGGTGGTGGCGTTGCCTCCGCGCAATCCGCGGCGGGCGCGGAGGCGCGCCGGCGCGCCTATCTTGAGGAGTTTTTCCGGATCTTCCCGCCGGGGCGTACGCCGCCCGCCGGGCGCATCAATGCCAGGGACAAAACCTGGGAGGAGTTGGTGCATCGTACGGGTCTGTTGCCGCCCGATTTTGCTTCAATGCCTTCGATCGGGGAGCTTCCGGACCCGCTCATCATGCGGGCGGACGGGCGCGATCTTCCCGTCTCCAGCGCGGCGGATTGGAAGAAACAGAAGCAGTGGATCCGCGAGCAGGTGGAGCACTGGATATTCGGCAAGATGCCGCCCGCGCCCGGCAACCAGCGGGCGGTGGTGACAAGCACGCGCCGCGAGGGAACGGTTACGGCTCGCGACGTGCGGCTGGAGTTTGGCCCCGGACATCGGGCAACGTTGCGCCTGGAACTGAGGATTCCAGACGGAAAGGGCCCTTTCCCGGTTTTTCTGACGAATCACAATTGGCGTCGTCCATGGTTATATACGGCGGTAAAGCGCGGCTACATCGGCTGCTACTATGCCGCGGCCGACCCCGCCCTGTATGGCGACGCGGACGACTCGGACGCGTACATCGAAATCTACCCCGATTATGATTTTTCCTGCCTGGCGCGCTGGGCATGGTCGGCGTCGAGAGCGGTGGATTATCTCGTGACCCTGCCTGAAGTGGAAAAAGAGCACATCGGCCTCGCCGGACATTCGCGCGGCGGCAAGCAGGCGCTGCTCGCGGCCGCATTTGATGAACGCATCGGAGCCGTGATTCCTTCGAGCGGAAATACCGGAGAAAGCGACCCGTGGCGCTATACCACCGGCCTGTTCGTGAACGAGACCATCGAACTGCTCACCGCCGCCCAGCCCCACTGGTTCCATCCGCGGCTCCGCTTCTTCGCGGGGCGCGAGGATAAGCTGCCCGTGGATCAGAACAGCCTCATGGCGATGGTCGCGCCACGGGGCCTGATGCTCTATGCCGGCTACGCGGAATCCGCCGGAAACCCGCTTGGGTTCGAACAGGCATATCAGTCCGCCAAGTCCGTCTATCGCTTCCTCGGGCGCGAGGAGAATTTGTGGCTTACGCTCCGCGAGGGAGAGCACCCGACAACGCCTACCGATATAGAGTGCTTCATCGATTTTTTGGATGCGGTGTTCGGACGCAAAGGATGGCCCCAGGTGGTGAGTTCGATCGCTGGCTATTCGTTCGACGGCTGGCGGAAGCTGGCCGGAGAAACGCTCGATCCGCTCTCTTATCCGAAGCGCCAGGTGGGCGATTTTCTCACGCTGGCGAATGGCGGATCCATCCAAGCGGGCACGGATTGGGCGGTAGCGCGCCGGTCCATCCGTGGCCGCATTGCTTCGTTTCTAGGAGAGGCGCCTCCGATGGCGCCCTTCGAGGCAGCGCATAAGCTCTCGGATCGGATGATGGCGAGCGAAGGCTGGCTGGCCACATTGTATGGCCGCCCAGGGGATGAGCCGCGTGTCCTCCGGAACACCGGGATGGGGGTAGCCCGCGTCGCGTTTGGCGACGGTCTCGCCGGAGAGTTGTTCTATCCGGCGACTCCGGAGGGCAAGCCGAAGCCTGGCAAGTGGCCGGTTGCCATTTGGCTGCATCCGTACACCTATCAGAACGGTTGGTCCGCCGCCCGGCCCTGGAATGCGGGCGGGTGGATCTATACCCAGGATGAGAGGCCCTCGTTCCCTCTATTTGTGAATGCCGATTTCGCGGTGTTCGCGTTCGACCAGATCGGCTTCGGTGCAAGAATTCACGAGGCGAAAAACTTTTACGAGCGTTACCCGAAGTGGTCCCGTCTCGGTAACATGCTCGCGGATACGCGCGCG
>CAZXBZ010000498.1:0-1863 GCA_964639135.1 uncultured Solibacteraceae bacterium
GCGCGGCCACCGGCTCACTACCATGCGCGCCTTCTCACCCAACCTCCAGGGCAATACGCGCTTTGTGAACAACGGCCTCTATCTCACCACGAACCATGGCAAGATGCAGTACGACGGTTTGCAGGCTCAGTTCCAGCGGCGTCTGGCTCGCGGCCTTCAGGCGCAGGCCAGCTACACCTGGGCTCACACCATCGACAATGCAACCTCGAACTTCCAATTGTTCCAGTTGCTGCGCGCCAGCTCCGACTTCGACGTGCGTCACAGTTTTCAGGCCGCGCTCACCTATGACATCCCCGGCGCTTACGCCAACGGATGGGCCTCGGCGCTGCTCACCGGGTGGGCGGTGGATTCCCGCATCACCGTGCGTTCGGCCCTGCCCGTGGACGTGACATCGGCAAGCGGCGTCGACCCCGGAATCTATGTCACGGTAAACTTCCACCCCGACCGGGTATCCGGCCAGCCGCTCTACGTTTCCGACCCCAATGCGCCGGGCGGGCGCCGCATCAACTTCGACGCCTTCGCGGCGGCGCCAGCTGGCGTGGAAGGCAATGTGGGCCGCAACGCGGCGCGCGGCTTCGCGCTGTCGCAAACCGACCTTGCGGTCCGCCGCGAGTTCCCGCTGACCGATCGCTTCCGCCTGCAGTTCCGCGCGGAGGCCTTCAACCTCTTCAACCAGGCAAACTTTGGCGCCATTTATAGCCAGCTCTCGAATGGCGCCGCTCTCTTCGGAACCGCGTCGAATACGCTGAACTCGCAGTTGGGGGGCTTGAACTCCCTCTATCAGGCTGGCGGACCGCGTTCAATGCAATTGGCCCTCCGCTTGAGTTTCTAGGCCTTCCGTGGGCTATGGGGCTCCTACACGACTTCATTCATCGGCTACAGGATCCGCCGGAGTGGCGGATCCTGTTCCAGATGACGCGAGCTATCTGATTCATGGCCGCCGATAAACCATCAACTGGCAACGTCGTGGCTGTGAAAGAGCAGCCCTCGCCGCCCCCATGGAGGATAATGTTAGTCTCTTCGATTTGTCCGCGAATCACGAGGTTTTCCGAAGGGGCCGCACTCTCTCACGATGACCGATACGCCGTCTAACCTGAAGCGTCTCGAAGATCGTTTGGCGCAAAATTGGACTCATCTCCATTCGGCACGTGAGCTTGCCTTGGCTAAACGCGCCGAGATGAAAGAAGCACTCGCCGGGGAAGACTCCGACGACACCAGCATAATTGTCTCCGGCTCCCTCGCCCGCGACGAGTTTACCGAGGGGAGCGACATTGACTGGACCCTTCTTATTGACGGCGCCGCGGATCCCAAGCACTTCCAAGCCGCACGACAGATCAAAGCCATCGTAGATAAACTTGCCTTGAAGTCGACGGGGCCCGAAGGTACGTTCAGCGCCATGGTCTTCAGCCACGATCTCATTCACGACATCGGCGGCGAGGATGATACCAACCGTAATACGACCCGCCGATTGCTCCTGCTTCTCGAATCCTGTGCCATCGGCCGCGACGAGGCCCATCAGCGAGTTGTCAAGAACATTCTCAATCGCTACCTTTTAGAGGACTGAGGATTTTGGAAGGGTTCCCAATTCCACGTCCCTCGTTTCTTGCAGAATGACTTCGCCCGATACTGGCGAACTGTTGCAGTCGACTTCGCCTACAAGCTGCGCGCCCGGGCGAGTGAAGGCTGGGCCATTCGCAATATCAAGCTCCGAATGTCCCGCAAGCTTATCTATGTTTCGGGCCTGCTGGCCTGCTACCGTTGTCACTTCGACCACAATGAAGTTGACTGGAAAGCGATCGCGGAAAGTCCGGACGCTCAGAAGCAAATCATCGACTACTTCGTCTCAGTCTTTCGCGAAACACC
>CAZXBZ010000499.1:0-1850 GCA_964639135.1 uncultured Solibacteraceae bacterium
CCTGGCCACCGAAAAGGCAAAAGAGATCGTCAAGGCCATCAAGGATTCGAAGATCAAGGTGTCCTTTTCCATCATGGGCGATTATGTCCGCGTATCCTCGAAAAGCCGCGATCTGCTACAGCAGGTGATCCAGCTCTTGAAGAGTGGTGATTTCGGCGTGGACTTGCAGTTTACGAATTACCGCTGAGCCGCGGCGCTAGAGAGCCGCGAGCCGCTCGAGAGCGCGGTCCCGCCCAACCGCCGTGAAGACCGCGAACGCGCCGGGGCCTACCGTTTGCCCGGTGAGCGCGGCGCGGCTGCCGTTGATCAGCAGGCCCGCTTTCACACCGTTCTCTTCGGCGATGCTTCGAAGTACCGCTTCGATATGCGCCTCCGTATAGTCGTCGCTCGAAGAGAGCCGGCTGCCCAGCTCCTTTAGCAATTCCCTGGTCCGGGGTTTATCGAGATTCGCAAGGGCTTCCGGCGTTGTTTCATAGTGATCGCCGAAATAAGCCTGCCCCTTTTCCGCGAAGTCTCCCAGAACCTGGTAGCGCGAACGGATGATATCGACAATCTGCTCGAAGCGCGCCTCGTCCCCAGGTGTACTGATCCCCGCGCGTTCCATGACATCCCGCACCCGCGGAGCCAGTTTCCCGACCGGCATGGCGCGCAGGTGCTGCGTGTTGAGCCATAGCGCTTTCGGATCGATCGGATTCTCCTCGCTGAAATTCACCGTTGCGTTGCTCCGATTGACGCCTTCGAAAGAGAACTTGTCCCGAATTTCGTCCACCTGCATAAACTCCTGGTTGTTCTTCGGGTTCCATCCGAGGAGCGCCAGAAAATTGATATACGCTTCAGCCACGAACCCGGCATCGCGATACGTGGTGACGCTTACCACGGGGCCGTGTTTCCGCTTCGAAAGCTTCGACCCGTCGGGAGCGATCAGCAGCGGAAGATGGGCGAATTCGGGGACGGCGCCCCCTAGCGCTTCGAAGATCAGCACGTGCTTAAACGTGTTCGAAAGGTGATCCTGCCCGCGGATGATGTGCGATATACGGAGATCCAGGTCGTCCGCGCAACTGGCCATGTGATAGGTTGGCAATCCGTTGCTGCGCAGCAGCGCGAAATCTTCGATGTCGTCCGCCTTTTTCGATTGCTTGCGGTAGACGAGATCCTTGAAGGTTACCCAATGGTTCTGTTCCCTGGGCACGCGAAAACGGAGCACAAAAGGCTCCCCCGTGGAGGAGCGGCGGTCGCTCTCCTCGCGGCTTAGATCGCGCATCTCCGCGTGGAAAAGCCATGGGCCATCGGCCGGGTCTCGTTCTCCTTCTCCGCTTTCCATGGGCGTGAAGTCACGGTAGGCAAGGCCTCTTTCAAAAATTTCCCACGCGGCTTTCCGGTGCAGTTCGATCCGGTCGGACTGTGCGTATTGTTCATCCCAATTGAGCCCCAGCCATTGCAATCCATCAAAGATCGATTGCATGGAAGCTTCCGTGTTCCTTTCCGTGTCCGTATCGTCGATACGCAGGATCATCGTCCCGCCTTCCTTGCGGACATAGAGCCAGTTGAAAATGAATGTTCGAGCGCTCCCGATGTGCAAATATCCGGTAGGCGAGGGGGCAAAACGGACACGAGGCATAAGCCTCAAGTGTAACGCACGGGCTTGAGACACCCCGCGCTCGTCAGGTGTATCTCGCGTATTCTGAAGCCTTGGCGCGTCATCCGGCTTTGCCGGCTCGGGCAAAACCGGGGGACCTACCGGATTACGGGGATACCTGGCCGTAGGGATGTGTCGATTTGAGCCCGTAGGGCGACAGAGGCCAGCCGTGAGCGTACGGCTCCCCTGCCGGGGTTTCTGTTTCTTCTAGCGG
>CAZXBZ010000500.1:0-1826 GCA_964639135.1 uncultured Solibacteraceae bacterium
GCTGATGGGGTTGAGGTACGCGGCCGCCGCTGGATGTGAAAGAGAATCCGCCGGTAAACCCGAAGCGATATTTGCTTCTGGAGCGGCTTGTGGCGGGTCGGGAGGCGTCTCGAGTGGAGCCGGCTCGAAGACCGGTTTGCCGCATCGGTGGCAAAAAACGGCATCCGCGACCAGGCGAGCGCCACAGCTACAGAACACGGGGCGCGCCTGCTCCGGCTCTCGCTCCGCATCCTTGTAGTTTGCGTCGGACGGCGTCAGGTTCTCCTCCATACCTTATTGTCGCGTTATTTGGCTGGATTCGGTAGCGTTGAAGCGCGCCGCCGCGGGCGCGCAAGGGGAGCGCGCCGCCAGGAGCAACGGGAGGGAAGGCTGGGCCGGTGCGTCTCCGATGAACGCCCGGGTGCTTCCCGAGGATCTTTCGCGATAAGATCGGAGCCGTCCCGTGGGAGGTGAGGTATGACGCATCTGCTTGACCGGCGGGCGCTCTTACGTTGCGTGGCGGCGGGGGCCGCCGCGTTTCCGCTGACTCTCGAAGCCGCGCCCCGTGAACCCCGGGTTCGCGTGGGGTTGAATTCGTTTTCGTTCAACGAGCCGCTGCGGGCCGGACAGTTGACGCTGACGGATCTCGTTGATTTCTGCTCGGAGCATCGGCTCGAGTATCTCGACGCCACGGGCTACTACTTCCCTGGCTATCCCCTCGCGCCGCCGGATGAATTTGTTTATGCGCTGAAGCGCCACGCCTTTGTGAACGGTGTGGGTATCAGCGGCACGGGTGTGCGCAATGATTTCGCGGTGAGTGACGAGGCGCGCCGCGCGCGGGATCTGGAGATGGTGAAGAGATGGATCGGAGTAGCCCAGAAAATGGGCGCCTCGGTGATCCGCGTGTTTTCGGGCAATCAACGGCCGGAGGGCTACAGCTTCGACGAGGCGCTCGCGTGGATGGTGCCGCTCTTCCGGGAGTGCGCCCGCGCGGGCAAGGAACATGGCGTGATCATCGGCCTGCAGAACCACAACGATTTTCTGAAGACCGCCGCGGAGACCATCCGGGTCGTGGAGGCGGTCGGCTCGGAGTGGTTCGGCGTCGTCCTTGATATCGGCAGCCTGCGGATGTCCGATCCCTACGAGGAGATTGAAAAGCTGCTGCCTTACGCGGTTTCCTGGCAGGTGAAGGAGACGGTCTGGTATGGAGAAAAAGAAGTGCCAACGGACCTTCCGCGGCTGAAGGCAATTGTCGGCGGGGGCGGGTATCGCGGCGTGCTGCCAATTGAAACCCTGGGCTCCGGAGATCCGCGGGTAAAGGTAGCCCGTTTCGCGCGGCGGGTGCGTGAAGTTTTCGATCACTAGAAGGGTAGTCAGGGACTGTGCGGAGACGTTATTTTCTGGCTTGCGGCGCTCTGCCGCTGTTGGCGGTTCAGAACTACGCGCAAAGCTTGAGCGGAGTTCAGCGGAGCCTCTCCCGTGCAATCGACCGGATCCCGATTGTCGATACGCACGAGCATCTGCTGGCCGAGGCGGACCGGCTTCAGGCTCCGCGCGATCCGTTTTTGCTCATCGATCACTACCTGATCAACGACCTCGTTTCAGCCGGTTTAGCCGCCGAGGACCGCAAGACGATCCTTGACGCGACTCGTCCACTGGAGGAGCGTTTCAGGCTGTTCGAGCCGTGGTGGAAAGCAGTCCGGTTTACCGGATACGCGGAAGCTTTCCGTATCGCGCTTCGGGATCTTTACGGAGTGGAAGAAATTTCGCCGCGCGGGTTGGAGAACGTCCGTGAGCAGATGACGAAGCTGCGGCCGGGGTTCTACCGCGCCGTCTTGAAGGAGCGC
>CAZXBZ010000501.1:0-1824 GCA_964639135.1 uncultured Solibacteraceae bacterium
CCAACCCACCGTTTCAAAGCCCGCCGGGGCTTTGTTGTATTGACGACTTTATCCATTATTGCAGCGAATACGCCAGGGCGTGCCAAACCGATTGCGGCAAGAGTGTGGACGCCGCCCTGGGGCGGATACGCCAATGCACCGCGTTCGAGGGCTGGAGACGCCCCTTCAGGTAGATTTTTCCCGGCTTTCCCGCGCTTACCGCGCCGGAAGAGGGCGCCCGCTGTATGAAGTTTTAGAGTTATCCCTGTAGATTCAACTCCTTCCGGGCTGTGCGCTGGTTTGGCCCTCATCTTGCACACACAGTGGCAGAGGTGAAGCGAATGCGCAGTTTCGTACCACAATCCGCCGCCATTGCGGGCGTCGTTTTCATGGCCGCTCTGTTTACGCAGGGCTGTGCAACCAAGAAATATGTGAATCAACAAGTCAGCCCGGTCGACCAGCGGGTCGCTGAAGTGTCCCAGAAGACGGACGAGAACGGAAAGTCCATCTACGAGCTCTCCGAAAAGACGGACGCGAGCATCAGCCGTCTCGACGAGAACATCAAGACCGCGGAGCGAATCGCCCAGGATGCAACCCGGCTCGCGCAGGGCGCCGGCGATACTGCTAACTCCGCCTATGGGGCGACGCAGGAGAACAAGGTTCGCCTCGCCGGTCTCGAGAAGCGGCTCGATGGTGTTTATAACTACGAGTTGAAGGCCACCGAGTCCGTCCGTTTCGGCTTTGATCGCTCCGATCTGAACGACGAGTCGAAAGCCGCGCTGAGCGACTTTATGAACAAGATCAAGGATTCGTCCAACTTCGTCATCGAGGTGCAGGGTTACACGGACAGGACCGGTTCGGCGAAGTATAACCTCGACCTGAGCGAAAAGCGCGCCGACGCCGTGGTGCGATATCTCGCCACCACGTACAGCGTGCCGCTGCGCAGCATCCACAAGCTCGGCGTGGGCAGTGAGGACCCGGTGGCCGACAACAAGACCCGTGACGGGCGCGAGCAGAACCGCCGCGTGGAAGTGCGTGTGTTTGTGCCGGCCGACGTGCCCTCGACGGCCATCAGCGCAACGGGTTCTCCCTCGACCGCCGCGGCAAAATACGAGTAGGCGTATACCGCGGCGTCCAAGGATTTGGACGATCGGCGCTCATTCCGTCTCGAGTACGGCAAATCGTCAGGCTTCGGCCTGGCGATTTGCCGTTTGTTGTTTTGCTCCAAAGCTGGAATCCACCTTTGCGGCCAGGATACATTCGCCGTCCGCGGCGGTGCGCGCCAAACGCTGGTTTTCACGGCCGCGTGGCAATCGGAGAGCGCGGCGAAATAGCGTATACCAGCCTTCGCATGCCCCTCTTGGCTACGGCTGTTTGTATACTGGGGTAATACCCGTTGAAGCAAGCTGCGGGCTCCGGATTCACAAATCATGCCCTCTACTCCCCTTGAGTTGTATTTTCCGTTTTTTCTTCAGATCGGAATTGCCTTTATCCTGGCCACGGGCTTGATCGGGGCCTCCGCGATCCTCGGTAAACGGTTGAAGAATAAGGTGAAGGATATGCCGTATGAGTGCGGCATTGAGCCTACCGGCGATGCGCGGCAGAGCTTCAGCATCAAGTTCTACCTTGTAGCGATGTTGTTCATTCTGTTCGATATAGAAGCCATCTTCCTGTTTCCCTGGGCCGTTGTTTTTCGTCAGCTTGGCGTGCTGGCCTTCTTCAGCATGCTGGTTTTTGTGCTGCTGATCCTGACCGGGTTCTTCTATGTGTGGAAGAAGGGCGCACTGGATTGGTCCGGCATTTCAAATGACGAGATGAAGTTGTAACGAGGACTGATGATTTCCG
>CAZXBZ010000502.1:0-1820 GCA_964639135.1 uncultured Solibacteraceae bacterium
GGCGGGTCCGGTCGCGCTGGTGCCGCTCGGGGTCGGTCTTGATGAAGTAGGCCGCGGAAAATCCACAGACGATTTCGTCTCCCCAGTTCCAGATGCCGTGGTTTGCCGGCCAGCCGCCGAAGCGGCCTTCCTCGGCGTAGACCCTCACATGACGGAATGGAGACGCCGTCGCGCGCGCGACGCCAAACGCCAGCGGAACCCCCAGCATTGTCCTGCGGTCTATCACCGGAGCCCTCTCTTCATTGCCCTGCTGATTGTCTATTCTCACCAGTAGACCGCTTGCGGAGTGCGGGCGGTCCGTTGCCCGAAACAGAAAAATCTCCGTAAGCCAGCCATTTCAGGAACGATAGCCGGTATTCAGAGAAAAGGCAAGTCTATTTCGTAAAGTAATCGATTGAGATATACTCTCGGGACTAGGAGTTCTCTTCATGGTTATTCCAAAAGCATTTCGATTAGTCCCGTTCGCTCTGATTTTGATGTTAGGGCTTGGTGTGCTGACCGCGTGTGCTCCGAAGGCGGAAGTCGCCCCCGCCAGCCAGGCGGAGTCCGAATCGGCGCAGCCGGCCATCCGGGTGGTCCGTTACGCGGATAGTGAGCCGTTCCAGATGGGCACGGTGACTTCGCGGCGCATCATTTCCCCAGCCTCGGGCGCGAAGAATACGACGCTGAACCTTTCCGTTTCCGACCCCGGCGCGGAGTTTGCCCAGCATACGCACGGCGAATCCACCGACACGATTCTGGTGCTCGACGGAGAAGTGAATTTGCGCCAGGGGCCGGACTTGCACCTGATGAAAGCGGGGGAGGCGTCGTTCGTGCCCGCCGGGCAGATCCACGGGACCATCACGGCGGGGACCGGGCCGGCGGTCATGATTAGTTTCCAGAACCCTCCGGACTTGGTGCTTTATACCGGCGCCCGGGATTCCTCGAAGCCAGGCGCGAAACCCGTGGAAGGAGAGATCACTCCCGGAGCGGTGAAGTACGTGAATTTCCGCGAAAAGAATGGTGAGTTTGTCGGCGCGGAGCAGGGGGCCATGGTGGTGACGGCGTTCCATCACAAGCTAGGCCGGGGCGAGCGGGTGGAAGCGGCGGTTGACGATGGCGGAGAGGCCCTTTTCTTTGTCTGGAAGGGCGCGATCCGCGCGAACGATGGCAAGAACGACTACGAGGCCGGCGAACGCGACACGATTTTTGTATCGGGCAAAGCGAATCTCGTCGTTTCGGGCGATGCCGATGGCGTCACGGAACTGGTTGAAGTGCAGGCGCCGAAATTGCCGGTTCATTAGCCGTCACGATTGGTTATGATTTCGCGCCGCCAGTTTAGCACCATGGGTGTTGCCTCCCTCGCCGGAGCGCCTTCGGGCTTCGCGAGCACTCCCCGCAAGGTGCGCGCCGCGATGATCGGCGCCGGGCATGGGCACGCGGCCAGCAAGGCGCGGGTCCTCGGCCGGATGCCGGAGTGCGAATTCGCGGGTGTCTGCCGGCCGGATGAGCGGGAGCCCATAAATTCGCCGGAGCGTTTTGATGGCGTGCGCTGGCTGAAGTTATCCGAGGTTCTCGGCGACTCGCGCATCGAGATGGTTGCCATCGAGGGAGCGGACCCGGCGTGGAATCTCGAATATGCCTGGCGCTGCGTCCGTGCCGGCAAGTTCGTACACCTCGATAAGCCGCCCGGGGCGGATTACTCCGGCCTTCGGGATTTACTCACCGAAGCCCGGAGCCGCGGCACGGTGGTGCAGATGGGCTATCAGTGGCGCTACCACCCGGCGATGTTCGCGGCGCTTGAGGCGGCGAGAAATGGCTGGCTTGGCGGCATATATCGT
>CAZXBZ010000503.1:0-1811 GCA_964639135.1 uncultured Solibacteraceae bacterium
GTCTGGTTCGATTTCTTCAGTACCACCCGCTTCTGGGAATTGGAACCTTACTTTGACGTTTCCGGCGCGCGCTGCCTGGGGCTCTGGGGGGAAGACGCTCCCGAGTATGTTTGCTACGTGGAGAAATCCGGGAGCGCCCCATCTCAACGCGAAGTTGAGATCCGCTTCGCCAAAAAGCAGAAGTACAAGATCGATTGGATCAATCCTTCCACCGGGGCCGTGACGCCCCTCAAGGAATATAAGGAGGAATCCTGGGCCGGCTCTCCTCCCGACGCTTCGAGCGACTGGGTGCTGCACTTTTACCGGGAAGGTTACCTGCGGGGCCTGGGCAATCGCTACAAGTTCTCGAGCCGCGACGACGTTCCGGTTCAGGAGCCGGAGACGGCCATCGCCAAAATTCCGTTCGTGCTCGCGGAGCCCGTGAATATGGTGGTTCCCCTCGCCGGCGGGTGGCGAGCGCCTTATCGCGTCAGGGTCACTCGTGAATCCCGGGCCACGCGGGACATGATGTATTTGCTTACCGCCGAGGACACGGCATCCGGACAAGGCGCGCGGGTTGCCGCCACCGGCCCGGAAGGGTTCCTGCAATTCGATCCGCGCGCGCTCGGCGAACTGCCCGTTGCCGTGAATCTTCGGCTGTATGGCATGAATGCCGTGGGCAAGGTCTACATCATCGATAAGGTGCTGCGTCTGGAGCCATGAAGCCGGATCGAGAAACGCCGCCCGGTTCCCTGGTTGAACCGGCCCGGCGCCAAGGCCGGGATGGACGTGCTTCGCGCTGGTGATTAAGGTTTTGGAAACGAAAATTCTCATCCTCGATACGGCTTCGGGAGCCGGCCATGCAGCTCTTTCGACGGGCGGCGTGGTACGCGCTTCGAAAGCCTTTTCCACGCCGCGCCGCCAGGCGGAAGAGATTTTCCCCGTGATCGCCGCTCTCCTGGAATCCCAGCGGCTGCGCTTGAGCGATTTGGCGGTGGTTGCCGTTGCCACCGGTCCGGGAGCGTTTACGAGTCTCCGGGTGGGCCTGACGGCGGCCAAGAGCCTCGCGGAGGCTGCCCGCCTGCCGCTTATCGGCATCTCGAACCTGGAAGCCGCGTCGTGGCTTGCCCCCGGCTTTCCCGCGGCTGTTTTTCTGCCGGCGAGCCGGGGTGAGTTTTTTTATTCCACGGTCATGCAGCCCCCGGCGTCACCGCGTGATGGCGCGGCCGCGGAACCGGTCTGCTCGCCGGTGGAGCTGATTCGGGCTGAAGCCTGGCTTGCGGCGCCGGCATCTCCCCCGCCGCGCTACGTGCTTTCACCCTCGGCTGACCTCCTTGATCTCGCGGCCGGGCGGTTGCCGGAAGGGTCGCACTGCGTGCTGATCTCTGAAACTCGCCTGGAGCCGCTTGCCTCAATTGCCGAGCGCCGCTTCCTGGCCGGCCAACTCGACGACCCGCTCTCGCTCGATGCCGCTTACGCCCGCAAGCACGATGCCGATCGTCAGTGGAGCGATCCGCGCCTTGCCGGGTTGAAGGCTCCAGAACGGTCATTACCAGCGGCCGATCGCACCGAAAGTAACCCCTAAGCGTATGCGGCTTTTCGCGCGGCCGCTCTCGGCTGGGGCCGCCTTCCAGGCGCCGGGGAGCCGCCGCTGGCGGCTTGAGAGGCTGGCTTCAGTAGCCAATCCGAATCTCAAAAACGCGGTAAACCTTTGCGGTGCATGATTTTGTACTATTCAAGCGGCTTCGAACGTGGTAATAGTATTCTGTAACCATTCCAGTCGCATATTGTTCGAGTCTTCGGCCTCGGCGGAGAACTATATTTACAGATAA
>CAZXBZ010000504.1:0-1809 GCA_964639135.1 uncultured Solibacteraceae bacterium
ATGCCCGCCCCGGCCCCGCCAAGAAGAAGTGCGCTCAGCAGAGTCACCTGCCGGAATGTATTCATGACGGGCCGCCGCTTTCAAAAAAACTAAACGTTGATTCTATATCACCCGACGCGAACCCTGATGCCATTTCCCAAAACTCCCGTTACGGTGCGCTCAATCGTCCGCGCTGGGGTCTTCCGGTTTCTTCCCGCGCTTATGGCCGCCATCAAACAGGCCGGCGATGAACGCGGGCGGCGCCAACAGAAGAGCGGTGACGGTAATGAGAAAGGTGAACCAGGCCACCATCCAGTTCGTCGCGGAATCCATGCGAATCTCAGCCTGCCTCCATAATCCCGTTTCCACCCGTTCGAGCGCGTTTCCTCAGGCAAGTCTTAATCCGCAAAGCACAAGCGGCTCTTGCCCGCCCATCCGCGCTCGATGCCGGCCACTTCCCAGCCCCCGGCATTCCGGCGGATGGTCACGAGGATGTCCTTCTCCTCTTCGTCTCCCGTAAGGCGAAGGCTGAAATAACTGCCCGCGGCGGCGGCGCGGGCCTCGCCGGGAAGGGCGAGCGTGGCAGGCCCCGAAAGGGGAGTGGCGACGCCGGTGTGGTTGTCAAATGACTCCCACGCGGCCCGGTAGGCACGGCGCGCGTAAAGGCCGTACTTCACGCCCAGGTCTTCGAAGACCATTTCTTCCCCTTCCACGCGGAAGCGATCCAATGGCAGTACTTTCGCGAAGAAGGTCTTCCCGATCTTATTGCGCCGTTCGATGAGGCATTCCACCACCCAATCCCGGGCCGCCGCGTCGGAATACTGGGCCGTCTCCACCGTCCACCGGATCTGGTCGTCGGTGATGGCCATCACCTGCTTCGCCGCCCAGAAGGTATCGTCGGGCAAGGCATTATGAAAGGCCGGGTTGATGTATTCGGGCCGCCATGTCTCCGGGTCGAAAGTCTCCCATTCGAACAGGCCCACCGAGGGAAAATCCGGGTACTTCGCTCTCGCCCATCGGGGCACGTTCAATCCAAAGGTGAACATCTGGCCCGCCACCTCCCGCCAGCTGAACAGATAGTTTCCGCTGCGGGGGCTGTTCGGGCGTTCGCTCGCGCTGCCGAGGGCGGAGCCAAAATCGATGAGATAGTGCTTGACGAACTGGATGCCATTCTCTTTCACCAGCGCATCGTAGGTATTGAGGTCGCGCGAATCGTCGTGACCCAGCCAGGCGCACGAAACCCATAATCCGCGCTGGTCCCGGCGATGCTCGTGAGGGTAGATGTCGTTCGGGTCGTCGCTCCGCGTGCCGTAATAGCGATGCGGCCCGACGCCCTTGCCGGCAATGTAATAGCTGGCGCTGCCGCGGTAGCGCCCGTCCGGCAGTTGCGGCACCTTGAGCAGAATCGAGGTCACATCACGGCCGCTCATCGCTCGCGACTTGCCATCGGGTCCTTTCAATTTCGCCTTTGGATCAATTTCCAATTGATCCCGGTGGAAGAAAACGATGTAATTTTCTGGCACGAAATAACCCAGGGCGTAAAACAGCTTCGAGCCGATGACATCGGCCGCGGTTGCCATCTCCGCGTTCCCGATGGGGTCGAACTTCAGCAGATAGGTTCTGCCCGCCGCATCCCGGATCGTGAAGCCCGGCGTCACGCCTTCGTTCTTGGCGGAGACCACGCGCCACTTGCCATCCATCGAGGGCGCATTGCCACCGCCGGGGCCTTCCTGAATCTCTTCCTTCGACATCGGCCGGTAATAGTTGCGATTCTCGTACCAACTGCTCGAAGGCACTTCTCCCAGAGTGTTCACTCCCCGCGCCCGGTAG
>CAZXBZ010000505.1:0-1806 GCA_964639135.1 uncultured Solibacteraceae bacterium
GGGCGGCGTCGCCGAGGCCTGATACACTCCGGCCCGGCCGGCCGATTTGAAACGCGAACGGGGGCGGATCAACTCCATCGATCCGCCCCCGTTGTCTTATCACCGCTTCCCGCTGGTTAAAATAACTCTTACACAAGAAGTTACTAACTTTAAGCTCCGCCTCTTATTGCTTCAGTGCCGTTGCCTCGACACGCCCATCGGTTTCAGCGTCACGGTAAAGCGGATCGTCCTCTCCGGCTGGAGGCAGATTATAATCGTCGAGCGAGGCGAGAGCCTGCAGGGCGCTGCGCATGCTCACCTGATCCTCCTCATCGCGGGTGTCTTCCCGCTCCTCGAGCAACCGGGCCTGTTCGGGATCGATGATCCCCAGGATCTCATCCGCATACTTACGGGAATAGTACATGACCATTCCGATACTACAGCCCTCGTAGGCCACGGCGGCCAGCACGGCCCGCGTACCGACAGCGACAACGCTCACCCAGCCTTCGAACCCCTTGAAACACACTTCCTGAAGGGCACCGCAACCTCCGACTTCGGCCACGCGGCGGCCGATGCCAAGCGAGGAGGCGCTCAAAGCGGCCAGCGCTTCGGACTGGCCGTCAAGGTTCCGGTGCATCACGGCGACGCCATCCGCCGTGGCCAGCAAGCAGCCGCGAATGCCGCGCGTGGAGGTGGCAAGCTCCTCCAGCGGAACTTCGATCCGTTTTAGCAGTTGCGGGTCCATGGCAGAATTGTACTCCTAAACCAGGCTAAATGATCTCTCGGATCTCAGTATATTTGGTACTGGCGAGACGTATTCGAAGAGGACATAGAGAGCTTCGGCGGCGCCTTCGCGAGTCCTTGCGTCAATGTTTACAATACAATCCGCCGGAATACCCAGATATGCTGAAACCTCTTCGTGCGGCCAGGCCGCGTCGAGATCCGTATGGGTTAGTCCTACGACGGTTGGTACTTTAATTCGCTCTTGAAGAAACTGCAGGGTCTTCTTGGCCTGAATAAAGCAGGCCGGACGGTTCGCGGCGATGAGGAGTACGAGGCCATGAGCGCCGTCGCAGGTGACCTCCCACATGAAATCGAAGCGCTCCTGGCCGGGAACGCCAAAGAGCAGGATACGTACGTCATCGACATCCATGGAGCCAAAATCGATACCGACAGTGGTACCGAGCTTGCCAATCTCTTCGCTCGCGAGCACATCGGTATCAACGAACGGCGAATCGGAGAGTGCGCGGACAAAGGTTGACTTCCCGGAACCCACCGGACCCGCGACGAGGATTTTCGCGATGTAATCTTGCATTCCAACTCCTCTATCGTTTTGCAATCCGCTTCCAGACGGAAAGGCTTCTCATCGGAACGGACCGTGCTCGCGATCTGGCTGGCGACAATTCCACTTTGCGCAACAATCCGGGAGAAAGGTAGGCGAAGATACGAGAAAGCGATTGCAGTACAGTGCTTTCCAGTATGGGACGTTAGTTTACTTTTTCGATGCAAGCCATTGATATACCACATTAATCCGCTATTAGTACTATTCGGATCCATTTGAGAGATTCGTGCTGCATTGGAGCGGCCAATGCACGCGAAGCAAGCGCCGGTCCCGCGGCAACAAGGCCTGGAAGTGGACAATGCCATGACGATTCCATGCCCCGATTGGATCTTCAGGACGCAAGAGCAGCCCGGAACGGCGTGAAAGATGCCGGCTGATCGAGAGCCGCGAGTTCAGCTTCCAGCATGATCTTGACGAGTTCCCGGAACGAAGTGCGCGGTTCCCAGCCGAGGACGCGACGGGCCTTCGAAGGATCGGCCTGAAGC
>CAZXBZ010000506.1:0-1748 GCA_964639135.1 uncultured Solibacteraceae bacterium
CATCTTTATTTACTTGTCCGCATCGGCTGCCTGGGCAATTCTGGGAGGTTCGGTCTGGCATCGCACCAACGATGTTTCCGCCAGCCTCGGCAAGAGCGTCGCTTCCATCTGGGGCCGTCCCCAGGTGCAAATCGCTCCGTCCGCCTGCTACCGGCCGCCGAAGCCTGAACAGCGGCGCGAGAACCTCAAACCCGCGCCCAAGGCGAACAAGACGCCGGCCGCCCCGCCGCCATCGCGCGCCACGTCCATCCCTTTACCCATCAGCCAAACCCGCGTGAACACCGATCTCCGCCTGGAGCCGCGCCGGAAAGGGCTGCTCTGGTACAGCACCTACACCGTCGGTTTTCAGGGTGTATACCGCTTCGAGAACAAAGGGGACGCTCCGCGGGATGTCCTCATCCGATTCCGGCTTCCCGAAGGGCAGGCCGTCTGCGATGCGTTCAGCGCCAGAATCAACGACACGGAAGTAGGCGAGAAAGTCGTGAATTCGGTCCTGGAGGTGTGGCGGAGCGTGCCCGCCGGAGAATCGATCGATCTTCGCGTGAGTTACCGCTCCCAGGGGCTCGATTCCTGGACCTACAGTTTCGGCCCCGGCGTCAGCCGCGTCAATGACTTCGCGCTTACAATGCGGACCAATTTCGACAGGATCGACTTCCCCGATAACGGTCTCTCTCCAAGTAACCAGGTCCGAGCCGGCGACGGGTGGGATCTGCGCTGGAACTACGCGAGTCTTCTCTCCGGCCTCAATATCGTCATGGCAATGCCCGCGAAGCTGCAACCGGGTGAACTCGTGAGCCGCATTACATTCTTCGCGCCCGTGTCGCTCATGTTTTTCTTTTTCCTGATGTTCATCCTCACCCTGCTGAAGAACATCGAGATGCACCCAATGAACTATTTCTTCCTTGCCGCTTCGTTCTTCGCCTTCCACCTGCTGCTGGCTTATACGGCGGATCTCATCGATATCCACCTCGCGTTCCTCATCAGCGCGGGCGTCTCGATCTTTTTGGTTGTCAGCTATTTGCGGCTGGTCGTGAGCACGCGCTTCGCGTTCCTGGAAGCGGGGCTGCTCCAGTTCCTCTACCTGGTGGGCTTCTCTTACACGTTCTTTCTGGAGGGTTACAGCGCTCTGTGCGTCACCGTTGTCTCCATCATGACGCTCTATATCGTCATGCGGCTGACGGCCAAAATCCGATGGACGGAACTCTTTGAGACCTCACGGCGCGCCAAGCCGGCTCCGCCGCCCGCGAACACAGCGCAATCGCCCCTCAAGTGTTAACGTGGCGCGTCATATCAAGTTGCGGTGCGCCTGCTATGCCGGCGCGCCGGCATCCCCCGGCTTGCGTCCGGATCTCACGGTCTTCTTCTTCGCCCCCGGCGCGGCTTTTTCCTTCGCCTTGGGCTTCTTCGGCGCGGATATCACGGCCTCGGTCTCCGAGTGAAAATCCACCACCACCAGATTTTCACTGAAGAAATCCCACAGTTCCTTCCCCATCGGGCTGGCTACCTCAATACGCTGGAGGGATTTACGCGGACCCGGCACCACCACCATCGCGCTGCCGTCCTTCCGTAACTCCACCTGTTGGATAACTTCCAGGTTAATCAGATGGCTGCCCACCCGCAGAAATCGAGCTGTCAATAGAGACCGCATAGTAACTCATTCTGGAACAAATTCTCGAAAAATGATAGCGGATCACTTCTCCTGACAGCAATTCCGCAAACCGTGATCGGGAAGCTGGCATGGGGTTGAT
>CAZXBZ010000507.1:0-1730 GCA_964639135.1 uncultured Solibacteraceae bacterium
AATGAATGGCATCCATCGACCGGGACAGGATGGTTGTGTTCGCTCCATTCAGCCCAAGGCTCGAATACACGATACCGGGTCGGCTTCGCGTAAACTCCATGCCAAACAAACGCACTTCGCCGGATTGGACCCGGATGGAGACCCGCCTCGCGCCAGCCGGAATCGAATAGCTCTCGACGGTGGATTTGCTCTCCTCCGCGTCCGTTCCGGTTCGGGCCACGCTCTCTCCATCCGCCGATACCTCGAAATCGCCTCCTCCCGGCCGTTTTTGAACGTACACTCGCAAGTGCGTTTGCGTGGGGTCGTCGAGCGTGACTTCGGAATAGGCGCCCGCCCTCCCCACGAAACTGACGCCGCCAAGACCGTACTTCCCGTCGCCTTTCATGCCCAGCGCGGGAGTAACCATATCCCAGCCGGAGGCCTTCAAGCGGATTCCCCGGTGCCGGTACCAGCCCCACGGCGGCGCGATCAGGTTGAAGCCGTATCCGCCATTGCCGAAGCGCTCCTGCAGCCGCGCCCGGACATCGGCGGTGATTAGATCGGCGGTTGTCGGCGAATCTCCATAGTGGAGGATGTGAATCTGCTTCTTCAGTTGCCCGGATTCGGCTTGCTGCAGAACCGCGAAAAAGCCGTCCAGGCTGCCACTGGGGTCGATTAGAGGGAATCGCCGCTTCCGCGCCAGTAATGCCGCGAGCGGCGCCGTCGGATCGCTCGTCTCGGAATCAAACTTCAGTTCCCGGCCTTCCAGCAGGTCGAAAACCCGCCGGAATTGCCCGGCGGAGAGCGTTTGCGCGTTCGTCCAACTGGCGAACGGCGGCACCTGCGAGAGGAGCAGTGTCAGTATCAGGATGGCGGCGGCGGAGCCGGGCACGGCCGCGAGCATCGGCGGGGATAGCCTCCGTAAAGATTCGCCGATCCCGCGGACCGGCGAATTGCCAGCGATGCTCTCGAAGCGCGGGGCGTCGAGAATATCGGGTGATTTCTTCCATTGCACGCTTTTGCCGGAATCTTCAGAACTTCTGATAAATGAAGGGAGCGGATCCGGTTGCGGCGATGTATTGGACGGCGAGGATAAGGGCGGCGAGGGCTGCGGCCTGCGCGATGGCCGGGAGAGTTTTCCACGCTTCGAGCGTTTGCCCATACCATTTGTCTGGCACAAAGTGAGCCGCCACCGCAACCAGCAGCGTAATCCATAACCCCGTATTGATGTTCGCCGCACCGAAGCTCAGCGAACCGATCCGCGTCAAAACTTCCAGAGCGCTGTCCAGTGTTTCCGCTCGAAAGAAGATCCAGGCGAAGCAGACAAACACGAATGTCAGCGCCCTCCCAGGCAGCAGACGCCGCCACGAATCCGTTGCCCGCGGAGCGCGATCCCCCCGCCAGATCTGCCAGGCACGCGCGGCGGCCAGAGCCAGACCGTGCAACACGCCCCAAATCACAAAGTTCCAGTTGGGCCCATGCCAGATGCCGCCGAGCGTCATCGTGATCACCAAGTTAATGTAAGTGAATCCTTTCCACTTGGAACGCAGACCCGGCAGCGAAAAATAGAGATAATCGCGAAGCCAGTTGGAAAAGCTGATATGCCAGCGCCGCCAGAAATCCGCGATATCGAGAGCCGCATAGGGTTTCTTGAAATTGGCGGGCAGTTGGATACCCAGCAGCATCGCCGAGCCAAGGGCGATGTCCGTATATCCAGAAAGATCGTAGTAGAGCTGAAAGGCGTACCCGAT
>CAZXBZ010000508.1:0-1253 GCA_964639135.1 uncultured Solibacteraceae bacterium
CACAGGCTCGACGCCGAGCTTGCGCAGCATCTCCGTCTTTTCCGCCGAGCGCGTTGTTCCTACAACACGCCAGCCGTCAGCAACCAGCAGCGGCGCCAGCCTCCGACCGATGGCTCCGGAAGCTCCCGCAAGAAAAATAGTTCGTTCCAAAATCGATCTCCTGATGTGACGGAACCCGCCGGCAGCGACGTCCGGCCCGCGCTTTGAGGCCGCTGAAAATCAGCGTCAGAGGATGCGCTTCCCGAGGCCGGAGCAGAGAAACTCCACGGCCAGGCTCGCGGTGCGGTTCGATTCATCGATGACGGGGTTCACTTCCACGCAATCGATCGAGATCAGCTTGCGGGAATCCGCCACCATCTCAAGCGCCAAGTGCGCTTCCCGGTAGCTGAGGCCGCCTTTTACCGGCGTGCCCACGCCCGGAGCTTCCGACGGGTCCACCGCGTCGAGATCGAGCGATACGTGGATGCCTTCCGTGCCGTTGCCGGCAATGCGAATGGCTTCATCCATCACGCTGCGCATGCCTCGTTCATCGATATCGCGCATGGTAAAGCTGGTAACGCCGCTCTTGCGCACGTTGTAGCGCTCTTTCGCGTCCACGCTGCGCAGCCCCACGATAGCCACATTTCTTGCGTTCACCTTCGGCGACGGACCGCCGCCGAGCCCGGTCAGTTCCTCCGAACCGAGGCCGATCACCGAAGCGAGAGGCATACCATGCACATTTCCCGAAGGGCTGGTTTCCGGCGTGTTCATATCGGCGTGGGCATCGATCCAGATCAGGCCGATCTTCTTGCCCTGCCGCTCGTAAAAGCGCGCGGCGCCGCCGATGCTTCCCATGGCGATGGAATGGTCGCCGCCCAGCACAAGGGGCAAACGGCCCCTATCGAGAACCCCGTAAACCAGATTCGAGAGACGCTCGCAGGCTTCCTGGATCTCGGGCAGGAAGCGCGCTTCCTCCGTGTGTTGCGCGATACTCTCCGCTGGCGCCACCCCGATATTCCCCAGGTCTTCCACTTCGTAGCCCAATTCCCGAAGACGCGCCCCCAGGCTGGCCACGCGAATGGCTGAAGGGCCCATATCGACGCCGCGCCGTCCGCCCCCCAGGTCCATGGGAACGCCGACGATGGAAATCTGATTGAGTGCCATTTGGTTCTATTCTGCCATGGGAGCCGGTGAAACAGACGTGATTTACGCCGCGGCGTTTGGCCCGCGCGGCCCGTGAGAAGATAGCAATGGCCATGCGCTTGAAATCTTTT
>CAZXBZ010000508.1:1267-1725 GCA_964639135.1 uncultured Solibacteraceae bacterium
CCCCTCGTGACACCGGCCATATTCCTATTGGCGATTCTGCTCGGCGTGGTGTACCTGCAGCACAAGCGAAGCCCCGCGGATGGAGCGGACGGTGAAGCCGTCGCCAGCGCCGCCCAGGCCCCGGCGGAGGGCGCGCAAGCCGTTCAAATCATCCCCGGCCGTCGCCCATCCCCGGAAGCGGTTCGAGCATGGCGGGCGCGCAAGTTCGGGATGTTCATCCACTTCGGGCTTTATTCCGTGCTGGGCGGCGTGTGGAAGGGGGAACCGGTCAAAAGCATCTATAGCGAGCAGATCATGCTGCGCGCTCCCATTCCGCCGCGCGAATACGAGCAGGTGGCGAAGGAATTCAACCCCCAGCGCTGGGATCCGCGCGCCGTGGCCCGGCTTGCGCGGGAAGCGGGCATGAAGTTTATCGTGATCACCGCGAAGCACCACGACGGCTTCAGCCTGTTCGAGAC
>CAZXBZ010000509.1:0-1708 GCA_964639135.1 uncultured Solibacteraceae bacterium
CCAACTTTGTTATAAAAAGTACTTGTTAGACTGAGCAACTCCGGTTAAACTAGCCTCATGGCCGCGCTCCACGCCATCCGCCAGCAATCTTCGGTCACGCGCATTGACGACAAAGCGCACGACAACCTCCGATTCATCCGTGAAGCCATGGAGGGTGCCTCCTCCTTCACCGCCGTCTCGGGTTGGGGATTGGCCCTGATCGGCGTTCTCGGGTGCCTTGGCTTCCTCATGAGCCGCCGCTTCCCCGTGGGAGAATCCTGGACGTATACGTGGCTGGCGACCGCCGCCGTGGCCGTTCTCACCGGAATCGCCTCCATCGTATGGAAGGCCGGTAAGCGCAAAACCAGCCTCGTCTCGGTAGCCGCCCGGAAGTTTGCCTTCAACCTCGCTCCGCCCCTCGTGGCGGCGCTCCTGATTACCACCGCTTCGATGCGCGCCGGGGAGTTCCGCGCGCTCGGGGGCGTCTGGCTGCTGCTCTATGGCGCCGGCGTAATCACCGGCGGCTCCGCATCCGTAAGAAGCATACCCGTCATGGGCCTCGGTTTTTTCGCTCTGGGCGCCACCGCCTTGCTGGCGGCCCCGTCGCTCACTCCCTGGCTGATGCTCGCCGGTTTCGGCGGCCTGCACATCGGCTTCGGCCTCTATATCGCCTGGCGGCATCATGGATAATCGCATGGCCTCCGCTGGATCGCGAATTCATTCGGAAAGGAGAGCAACCGATGGCTAAGAGTAATTCGGCCAAGGCCGCGGCGCCGGCGCCGCCCGCCGCGCAAATCATGCGGGTGGTGAGCGCTCCCGTAACGGACCAGTTGATTCACGAACGCGTGCGTCTGGCCATTGTCAGCAGCCTGGCCGTGAACCCGTCTCTCACTTTCAGCGATCTCAAGCGTTTACTCGACATCACCGACGGCAATCTGAGCATCCACGCCAGAAAACTGGAAGAAGCCGGATACGTGGATTGTGAAAAATCTTTTGAAGCTCGCATACCTCGCACAACGTTCCGCCTGACGGAGAAAGGCCGCGCCGCGCTCGTTCGCTATCTCGACCACATGGAACTCCTCATCCAGGCCGCGCGGCGGTAAATTTTTTTGGAGACATACTTTATGAGACAAAGTTCTTGGCATGAAAACAAACCCGCGCACATCGCAATCATCATGGATGGCAACGGCCGATGGGCATCCGCTCGTGGGATGCCCCGGCTCGCCGGCCACGGCGCTGGCGTCGAGGCCGCGCGGCGCGTCGTTCACGCCGCCTCGGCGCTCGGCGTTCGCGCGCTCACCCTCTTCGCCTTCTCATCCGATAACTGGAAAAGACCCCCATCCGAGGTGCGCGGAATCTTCGCGCTCGCCCAGCAATTCCTGGAGCGCGAGGCGGAGCAATGCGCCGGCGAGGGGATTGAAATCCGCGCGATCGGCCGCAGGGATCGCCTGCCTCCGTCCCTGCTCGCCACGATCGCTGGCGCCGAGCGGCGCACGCGCGCCGGAGACCGCCTAACCCTCCGCGTCGCCATCGATTATTCCTCGCGAGACGCACTTGTCTCGGCGGCCGCCATCGCGGGGGCGGATGCGGTCTCGCGGGAAGTCCTCTCCTACTCGCTGGCCATGGCTTACGGAGAGCCGGGGCGCAGGCTTCCCGATGTCGATCTCCTCATCCGCACCGCGGGAGAACAGCGCCTGAGCGATTTCCTGCTCTGGGAAAGTGCCTATGC
>CAZXBZ010000510.1:0-1692 GCA_964639135.1 uncultured Solibacteraceae bacterium
TGTGGTTCCAGGATCTGTTCAACTACGACTTCCGCCGTACCGAACAGTGCATCATTCCCTACGCCACGCAGGATGGTGAAATTTCCTTCTGCGCGTATAACACCGGCGTGGGCTGGCGAAACATCGTCGAGAAGATGCACATGACCGCCACGCTTTCCAAGTGGTACGACGAGAAGGGCCGCCACAAGATCTACGCCGGCGGCAAGAGCGTCGACCTCGATAGCACGCGCCACACGCTCGCGCTCAACGAGGAAGCCGTCAACGCCGAGCGTCAGCACGATCTCGACGACCTGGGTATCGCCAAGACCTCCCGCGAGGAGAAGGCGCGCGCCCGCGACGCCAAGATGAAGCAGGCCGCCCTCGACGCCCAGATGGAGAAGATGTACCGCGAGATGGTACTGGGCGAATCGAAGGAAGAGAAGGGCAGCTTCGTCTCGCTCGATTCCCTGACGGGCGGATTGGGCGGCATCGCTCCCGCTCCGAAGCCCGCTCCGGCGAAAGCGGAGAGCGATATGGTGGGCACGCAGGGCGACTGATCCGGGTCGCCGCTAACTCGGTCTTAAACCTTTCCACAGATCTGCCTAGGCAGACACTCTATGACCCGCGCCGCGAGGCGCGGGTTTTTTTATGAGGCTGGCTCGGGCGAGATGATATCCTCGTTCTTTGCGGGATTACGGCCGAATCTGTCTTGTATGCTCTCCGCCGCCACGAAGGCCGCTGTATGCCTGAGCTGGCCGCTTGGCAGTGGATGCTTGGCGTGTTGTGCGCGTTCTTTACCGGCGTGGCAAAGAGCGGCCTGCCCGGCCTGGGCATGGTGGCCGTGCCCCTGATGATCCTCGCGGTGGGGGATGCGCGCGCCTCCGTGGGCTGGCTGCTCCCGATTCTCATTACAGGCGATTTCTGCGCGCTCTATTTTTGGCGCGGCCACGCCGATGCAAAGCTCCTGTTGAAGCTCCTGCCCTCCGTTCTGCTCGGCCTCGTGGCCGGGGCCTTCACGCTGGGCTTGAGCGAGCGCTACATCCGTCCCCTGATCGCGGCCATCGTCATCGCGATGCTGGGGGTTTACCTCGTCCGCCGGTTCCGGCCACGCTTGCTGCCCACGCTGCACGCCGCTCCCTATGGCTTCGCGGGAGGCTACTCCACCACCGTCGCGAACGCCGCCGGACCCGTGATGAATCTCTATCTGCTTTCCATGAACCTCCCGAAGGAACGGTTCATGGGCAATATCGTCTGGTTTTTTCTTGTGATCAACCTGTCGAAAGTGCCGGTCTACACATACCACGGGTTGTTCTCGCGGCCTTCGCTGGCATTCGACGCCGCGATGATCCCCGTCGTGGCGCTCGGCGCTATCGGCGGCCGGTGGCTCTTCAGCCGGATTACTCAATCCGTCTTCGAGATGATCGTCCTCGTCATGGTGGTGGTTTCGACTCTATTGCTGTTCCGTTGAGCGGAGTGGAGACCGGGCGGGCGTCGAAAAAGAAAGGGACGCGAAGTCAAGACCTCTCCCCCCGAGATGGCTCTCGAAATCGCGTCCAGCGTTGTCTCTCTATTCTTGCAGAGTTGTGCTGGTTTCACATGCAAAAGTGCGCTTTCAGCACGTGATTTGCACAGATATTTTCTCCCTTAGTTTCAGATAGTTAGCGGCGAAAGCTAGTGGAAAACTTCTGGATAAATCGCATGCCGTTTGGAATG
>CAZXBZ010000511.1:0-1643 GCA_964639135.1 uncultured Solibacteraceae bacterium
TGCCCAGGCACTGTCTGGCGTAGAGGCTGATCTCGATCTCGGCCTGATTGAGCCAGCTGGCGTGCTTTGGCGTGTGATGCACGGTGAAGCAGGACCAAAGTTCGGCGCCCATCTCCTCGCCGAAGCAGTCCACAAGCGCCTTCTGGCGGTGAATGTTCAGGTTGTCCATGACGAGATGAATGGTCTCGGCTTCCGGGTAGGCCATCGCCAGGCGGAAGAGGATTCCGGCGAAGTGGGAGCCGCCGCGGTTGGGAGTGACCCACGCAAAGTGGTGGCCGGCTTTCGGCTCCACGGCGCAAAAGGCGTTGGCCGTGCCGTGGCGAACGTACTCGCAGTCGCGGCGCGCGCTCCGGCCCGGCCGGGCGGTCGATCCGGAACGCTTTTCTCCGTGCAGCACGAGCGGCTTTTCGTCCAGGCAAACCACGGGATTCCGGGCATCGTATGGCCTTTCGTAGGTGGCGAGCACGTCCTCCATCGCCACAATGTAGGCTTCATCCAGCCGCGGCACGCACCACATTTTTTTCCCGCCACGGCTTCAGGTCGTGGTGTTCGAGCAGCAAGCGGATTGTTTCCCGGCCCACTCCCGGCAGGATCTTCCGCTTCACGGCTTCCTCCGCGATGAGCCGCACCGTCCAGCGCGCCCGCCCGGGTGGCGGGTCGCTGCACACCATCGCCACCACGCGCTGGCTCTGGGCTTCATTGAGCAGACGCTTGGGGCCGGGCCGCGCCTTGTCGTAGAGCGCCCGGCCGAGGCCGCCCTCCCCGTAGCGCCGGATGAGGTTGCGGACGGTCTGCGCGGTGAGCGGAATCCGCTGGGCGATGGAGGGCGCCGATTCGCCGCGGTCGAGCCAGACGAGGGCCAAGGCATGCAAGACGACCCGCACCGGCTGGAAGCCGCCAGCCAGCAGAGATTCCAGCGCGGCACGGTCCTTCTTGCGAAGGGAAAGAACGAGTGCGGGACGAGCCATACCTTAGTATGGCCCAAACATTCCTGGATGGAAATGTTTATTTGCCAAATCTTCAGACGGTCAGAGGACTAGATGCTCGAATGCCAGCTTCCGCAGATCATCGCGATATACCTGGAGCGATTCATGCCGCCAATGGGGTTGGTCGTAAGTGCCAGTTACCACCACCCGAACGGAGTCGCTGCCTTCACGGATAAACCCGGAGATGCTCCCCGCGTTGAGCTTCATGCACCGATTCCGAATCTCGTCCATGCACTGATCGCGGCGAATGGGCCACTTGTTCTTGACCAGTCGCGCATCGCTCGCCTGATGCACCGTCTCGTTCAGTTCATTCGCCCACTGTCGGGACCATGTTTCGCCGTCGCCAATCGCAAGATCCGTCTGCTCCATGAGCTCCTTTGCGTATGGGAGAAATGGCTTTCCCGCGTCGGGCAGGTCATAGACCTCCACAATTCCCGACTGTTTCGCATACCGCGCGCACCGGCCCGCTCGCTGCATCAAGGAGTTTGCGGGGGCGAGTTCCGTAAGGAGCACCTCCGCGCTGATATCTACACCGGCTTCCACTGCTTGTGTGGTGATCAACACGGCGGGCTGCGCCGCGTCCTTCGCGAAAGCTTCCCGCAGCCATGCCTCCGTTGCGTTCCGATGGCTCCGAAAGAATCGCGAGTGCAGACAACG
>CAZXBZ010000512.1:0-1624 GCA_964639135.1 uncultured Solibacteraceae bacterium
GATGGCCATCGCGGACGCTGTCTTGCCGCCGGCTTCGATGCTCGCGTCGCCACGCATCAGCATCAATTCGAGCGGGCCCGTGAATTGTCTCAGCTTGACGTCCTTCGATTCGCTGGAGATCCGCAGCGGACCCGTAAGACCATCGCCCTCGAAACGGCCCCGGTCGGCGGACACCGTGCCGGGGATGGCTTCGGCGGCGAAGTCCAATCCGCCGCTCTCGATCCGCACGGGCTTGGCCAGATCGCGCATTTCGATGCGGCCGCTAAAGGAGCCCGCGGCCGTCACCGGCCCCTGGAGGTTTTGAAGTTTCAGATTGTCCCCGCGGCCGCTTGAAATCGCCACGATCCCCTTGGCGTCGCTCACCTCGATCCGGCCGCTTCGGCTTAGCTGGACCCGTACTTCTCCGTCCGTGTCCTTCACGCGGACATCCCCTCTGTCGCCGGCCAGCAGAATGTTGCCGTCCACCTGGCTCACGTCGTAGCCGGTTTCCCGGCCGCGCGCCTCCATCCGCATCGATCTGGGGATGCTTATCCTTAGATACGATGCGAGGCGGTTATCGGCCGCCACCCCTTCCTGGTTCGTGCGCACGCTTACCCGGTCCCCTTGCCGCTCGATGCTTACCCGCCGTTCCTTCCAGACCCTGGCCGCCTCCGCTTCCGTTAGCGCCCGGATGCTCTCCCGGCCCGTCACGCGAATCTCGTTGGTGTCCTCGCCGGAGACGATTACTTCGCCGCGAAGGTTTTCGACGAAAAGGCGTGAAACACCTTCCGCGGGCACGCGCTGTTCGTCGAGGTTGAAATCGTGAGTTGTGCCGAACATCTTCAATCCCGCGGGATGGAAGGGAAAGCCCGAGGTGAAGAGGCGCGCCTCGTGCAAGCCGCCGCCAGCCAGGCAGATCAGCACGATAAGCATCCATTCTCCGGGCCGAATACCTTTCGGGTTGAGCGGCGCCGGGCCCCGGCTCCAGATCGCGAGCTCCATGAGCCGGATAGCTCCCCAAATCACCAGAATCCAGGGCCAGTAGCTGGCCAGGATGTCGAGGAACCGGAACCGCGTGTCCAGGTTGCTCACGAGCAGCAGCACGCCCACGAGAATGAGGATCAGCGGGCCGGCCAGCGATGTTCTACGCATGGAAGTTCCCTCCCTCGTCCGCGGCGCTGGAATTGCCGAAAGATTGCTGATACAGCCATTCGGCCAGTTTCAGCAGGCCGAAGCTGATCAGCAGCACGGGCCACGTTCGCCATACCGGGGCAATGCCGTTGTATGAAAGCAGAAACAGGGTGCCGAGCACGATCAATTGCACCGGGCCCCGGACGGCGCGAATCAGGTTTAACGTGTGGTTCCTCACCGCATTCCTCCCGTATCCACCGTCAAGGCTGGAGATTCCTCGACGCGATCCGTTCATACAGCATCCATAAGCCCGCCGCGATCAGCAGGACGGGCCAGTATCGAAGCAGCGTCCCGAAAGAGATCAAGTCGAATTGCGCCAGCAGAAAGATCACACCGAGCACGATCAGCGCGATGGGGCCGATTGGGAAGCCCGTGCGGCTTGTCCGCATGGGAAACAGGCTCGAAACATCGTCCACCGGCAGGCCGGCGATCCGTCGTCCCGCCGTGTGGTAGG
>CAZXBZ010000513.1:0-1558 GCA_964639135.1 uncultured Solibacteraceae bacterium
GGTGGTAGCCGGCGCGGGAGACCAGGCGGCAAGCGCCGTGGGAAACGGTATCGTGGAGCCCGGCGCGGTTTCATGCACCATCGGCACTTCGGGCGTCGTTTTCGCGCACATGGAAGAGGTGGCGTACGACCCCGGCGGCCGCGTCCACACGTTCTGCCACGCCGTACCCGGCAAGTGGCACGTTATGGGCGTAACCCAGGGCGCGGGCCTGAGCCTGCAATGGTTTCGGAACCAGCTCGCCCCCGGCAGCGGCTACGACAGCCTCACCGCCGAGGCCGCGCTCGCCGCGCCGGGGTGCCAGGGACTGATCTGGCTTCCTTATCTCATGGGCGAGAGGACGCCGCACCTCGACGCCGGCGCGCGGGGCGGCTGGATCGGCCTGACGGCGCGCCACACCCGCGCGGATTTGGTCCGTTCGGTGATCGAGGGTGTGACATACAGCCTGCAGGAGTGCCTTGAGATCATCGAGGAACTGGGCATCGGCGTCCAGTCCGTGACCGCCTCCGGCGGGGGCGGCACCAGCGTCTTCTGGCGGCGGATGCTGGCCGACGCATTCGAGAAACAAGTGAACGTGCTAGCCACCCAGGAAGGTTCCGCGTACGGCGCCGCGCTGCTGAGCCTGGTGGGGACCGGCGAGTTCGATTCCGTCGCGGCCGCCTGCCGGGCGGCGATCAAACACGAGACTTCGCTGGCGCCACGGCCGTACGAATCCCAGATATACCGGAGCGTTTACGAGGTGTACCGGGCCATTTACCCCGCGCTTCGCCCCATCTTCCGGCTGCAGAACTCCCTGGGGTAGGTCAAGCCCGCGCGGGAGGAATTCTCTTGCGTGGCGGCGCGCGCTCCGTTATCTTCAATCCAAGGCTTCGGGAAGAAACGGAGCCCGGCGCCAGGAGCCAACTGCCGTGAATCCACAAAAGAAGACGCGATCGACCATCACGCTCACCGTCTCCGCGTATGTAACCGCCGCGGTCTGGTTTTACGACCTGCGCTCGAGCAACCTCCCCGCCCTCATTCAGGCATTCGCCGACTACTTCACCATTCCCCTTCTCTACATGTACCGCCCGTTCTATCCGCTGATGAAGCCCTTCGGCTGGGTGGTGGCCGACGGCGCCGACCTGCCCACGGCACAGGGGATCGTGGCTGGAACCATCGCGTGGATTCTGATTCTGATTTTCGTCGCCTGGATTTTCTCGGTGAAACCAGACAAGAAGCGGAAGCACGAAGAATACTGGGGAAATTAGGAAATCTGGCTCGCTGCGGCTCTGCCTCGGCTGTCCGCGATAACCTTCCGCCTGACCCGCGCATCCATTTTCCGATACGATATTCCCGGAGGAGAAATACCGGATGCATCGTAGACATTTCCTGATGAGCGGACTCGCGGCAAGTTCGCTCGCCTTGAGCCGCAAGGCGGCGGCGCAATCGCCGAACAGCCGCCTGAACGTGGGTTTCATCGGCGTCGGAAACCGCGGCGGCTTCGTGATGAAATACATCAAGGACCTTCCGGGCATTCAAATCACGGCTCTAAGCGACAGCAAGCCGGACAGCCTGGAGGCCG